>JAYROD010000345.1:0-29661 GCA_041911835.1 Fimbriimonadaceae bacterium
AACGAACTGCCAGATCTGATCACCAGACGCACAATCGATTGCCCGCAGATGATCGCCGCATGCCAAATAGAGTGTCCGGCCGTCCGGGGAGAAGGCCGCGGCGCGGAGCCGCTCAGTGGGGCGCACTTTTTCGTCGGCGCTGCGGAAATCGAACGAATGAACGGGTGATAGGTCCTTCCAGAGCTTGACGCGTCGCTCTGTGTCGCCGGTGACCATCCATTGGCCATTGGGCGAAAATGCGACAGTCATGACGGGCGCGTCATGTGCGGGAACGACACTGGGCTGAGTAATTTGTCGGGTCATCGCTGCTGTCCTTGGATTCTTATACTTTAGCAGCGAGCGAATCGATTCCTAAGGACTCGATTTTGGGGCGGACGCCTCGACCTGGATCGCCAAACTCAGCTTCGAGGCACGCTCTGGTTTCATTTGCGAGAGCAGGGAAGCGGCTTTTTCGACGTCCATGAACGCAAGCACGCGGGCAAGTTCGGGATCTTTCCACTGGTCGACCATCGGCAGCAATTTGTCCGTCTGAATCGAATTCCAAAGTTTTGCGATCTTCTTGGCCCCGCGATCCCAGTCTGGCTTGGGTGTATCACTCGGTTTTGGCGCTGCAGCAGCCTGCTGGCTCTTCGTTTCCTTTGGAGGCACGGGCTTCTCAGGTGGAGCGGCGTTTGCCGACGGATCGATCTTCTTTTCAGAAGCGGTTTGGGCCACTTGGCCCGAGCCTTCGCCATAGGGAAGCGGTGGCTTCTTTTTCTCCGGGCTCAGCCCGGGGATCGAAATGATGCCGCTCATGGCTGCGCCGACGACTCCTCCGATCAGGGCAAGTGGGACGAGGATCATCACGACTTTGTTCATCGTTTAGCTTCCACCCTTGAGCGCGGCAGCACGGGCCATCACTTTCTCGACGTAACGCTGCGTTTCAGCGAATGGCGGGACGCCCCGATATTTCTGCACCGCGCCGGGCCCCGCGTTGTAGGCGGCAAGCGCGAGCCTTGTGTCTCCGAATTTGTTGAGCATTTGGCCCAAATAGCGCGCTCCGGCCTGAAGACTCTGTGCTGGATCGAACGGGTTCGACACTCCAAGCAACCGAGCCGTCTCTGGCATCAATTGGGCCAGCCCCTTTGCGCCCGCGCTCGACACCGATTGGGGATTGTAGCTGCTCTCTACGCCGATGAGGGCTTCGAAGAGCTGAGGATCCACGTTGGCGGAGGCCGCTGCCTGCTGAATCAGACCCTTCATCTCCGCGGGAGCGCTTGGAGCATCGACGTGGAGGCCTGGGCCAAAGGGGTTCATGGGGGCAAGGCCCCCTCCGCCTTTGCCGATGGGGCCGCTCAAGCCACCGGTATCTGAAACCGAAAATGCGCCTGGAGACGCGACGGTCTCCGGAGGTTTCAAGGCGTCGAGCTTCGCTTGGATCTCTTGGATCCTCTGTTGGATTCCTGACGGACCGAGGGGCTGAATTCTCACGAAGCCTTTCTCCTCATCACTGCCCACTCGTCTAGCTGCTTTTGCTCCCAACGGTTGAATTCAAGGCTCCAATCCTTGAACTGCTTTTGACGCAGCTTCTCGAGCACTTCGGCATCCCGGCGCTTTCGCTCCCATTCTGCGCGCGCCGCTTCCTCTTCTTCCTTGAGCATGTCCGCAATAAACTTCAGATCGCGCTCTTCGTCGTCAAGGCGAACCAAGAAGCTTTCCAACGTCCTTCGTTCCTGAAGGGTGGTGGCTTCGTGCGATAGCGCAATCGCGCGCTTCTTATGGAGTGCGATGATGGATTCTTGCGCTTGCCAATGCTTGGCTTGTGCCTCGAGGAAGGCTTCCTTCGCCCATTGTTCGACGAGCTTTCGATAGTCGAGTACGCGTTCCAAGCTAAATGCAAATTTACGCATCGATCAGCTCCTTAAGCTGCCGAACCGTATCAGAAAACTCGGCCCGCTGATCTTTGGCTTGGCGGAGGAACGCATTCACATCGGGCCATCGTTCCAGCGCCTTATCGGCAATCGGTTTGGCGCCTGGCTTGTAGGCTCCGATGCTTACGAGATCTTCCACTTCGTCGTATGCGGAGATCAATTCTCTCAGACCATTCGACCAATTGACATGCTCGCCGGAAACGACCATCGGCATCGTTCGGCTGAGGCTCTCTTGGACGTCGATCGGCGGGTAGTGGCCCTTGGAAGTGAGCTTCCGATTGAGAACGATGTGTCCGTCCAAAATGGATCGTGACGTGTCGGCGATCGGCTCGCTGGTGTCGTCACCTTCGACGAGAATCGTATAGATGGCTGTAATCGAACCTTTGCTGCTGCAGCCTGCGCGTTCCATCAGTCGAGGAAGGATGGCGAAAACCGATGGTGTGTAGCCTTTCGTGCTGGGAGGTTCCCCAATCGCGAGGCCGACCTCTCGCTGCGCCATGGCGAATCGCGTCACGCTGTCCATCATCAGGAGCACATTAAGTCCCTGATCGCGGAAGTACTCAGCGATCGCCGTAGCTGTGAACGCCGCCTTGATCCGAACGAGAGCCGGCTCATCGCTGGTCGCGCAGATAATAACGCTCTTCCGCAAACCCTCATCGCCAAGATCGTTTTGAATGAATTCCTTGACCTCGCGGCCGCGTTCGCCAACCAGCGCGATCACATTGACATCCGCTTCTCCATTGCGAGCGATCATGCCGAGCAAAGTGCTCTTGCCGACTCCGGAGCCGGCGAAAATCCCCATGCGCTGCCCCTCCCCCATCGTCAGCGTTCCGTCGATCGCGCGAACGCCAGTAAGGAACGGCCGGTTGATCATCTTCCGCTGAAGCGCATTTGGAGGCTGAGCGGATGCAGGGTAAGTCAGGTGGGTATCCAATGCGCCAAGGCCATCCATCGGCCGCCCAAGCCCGTCGAGCGTTCTGCCCAAAAGCGCTTCTCCGACCGGGATCTTGAGGCAGGAGCCGGTCGCTCGCACGAGGCAGCCGGCGCGAATTCCGGAGATCTCCCCCAAGGGAAGCAAGAGCGCGAGGTCGTTTCGAAAGCCGACAACCTCGGCTTGAACTGACTCTCGGTCGAGGCCTTCGATGATGCAAACGTCTCCAATGCGGGACTTCAGTCCACTTGCCTCGATGGTCAATCCAACGACCTGAGTCACTCGACCCAACACGTCTATCAACTGCAGGCCTTCGACCTTCTCTCGCAGGGCGTCGATCATGCGGCGGCTCCGGCAACTGCGGCAACTTTGGCGAGCATCTGTTCAACGCGCGCGTCGACGGCTCCGCCATCGGTTTCGATGAGGCATCCGCCTCGGAACGACGGGTCGGTCGAGATTTCGATCGTCCTCAATCCTTGCACCGATCGCACCAATTCAGGAAGTCTCGATTCGATAGTCGCCGAGTCCGACGGATTCACATGGAGCGTCAACGATTGCGTGGGGATGATCTCACTGAGAGCGGCCTTCGCGATCGATACCACGCTGTCATGTCCGAGGGTCAATTCCTGATGCAAGATCCTCTCAGCGATGATGACGGCTAACGCCGAGAGCTCGGATTCCAACCGAAGCAAGAACTCCGGCATCCGCTCCTCGATAGAAGCCACGAATCGATCCAGTCTTTGGGCGAATTGATCGGCTTCCGCCTGATACCGTTCTCGCTCCTCCTCGAGCGCTTCTTCTCGCCCTGCGGCGAGCCCTGCGGCATAACCTTCGATTTGGCCGGCCGCATAGCCTTCCTGCCACGCCATGGATCGCTGACCGCCCGACGTGTGGGATCGTTTCTGCGTTGCGCGCAGCAACTGTGCTTGCTCGGCGCTGATGGGTTTAAGTACGGCGTCGTAGGAGGTGACTGCCGCATCTTCGGCCCGCTGGAGCGCTCGCCTAGACAAGCACTTCCTCCTCGCCTCGGCCAATGGAGATCTCGCCGTTTTCTTCCAACCTTCTGATTACGGCGACGATCTTTTGTTGGGCCTCTTCGACCGTCCTGATCTTGACGGGACCCATAAACTCCATGTCTTCTTTCAGCATGCCTACGGCCCGCTCCGACATGTTGCCGAAGATCTTTTCCTGCACTTCGACTGCGACGCCCTTGAGCGCGGTGGCGAGGTCCTTGACATCGACCTCTTTAAGGACTTGCTGCACGGCGCGGTCATCGATTTGAACGATGTCTTCGAACACGAACATCATGTTTTTCACCGTGTCCGCCAGTTCGGGATTGTTCTCGCTCAGCGACTCGATAATGAGGCGCTCGGTGGATCGATCGACCCTATTCAACAGGTCGACGAGCGCTTTCGGGCCACCGGCTTTCGTCATTTCGTGGCTGATGAGGCTAGAGACTTTTTTCTCGAGCACTTGCTCGACGCGACGGACGACCTCAGGCGGAGTCTGGTCCATCATCGCAATCCGTTCGGCGACTTCCGCACGCATCTCTTGGCTGAGCTTCGAGATGACCTGCGCGGCTTGGCTTACTGGGAGATAGGCCAGGATCAACGCGATTGTCTGGGGATGCTCGTCCTGGATAAAACTCAAGAGCTGCTGTGGATCGGCCTTCTTGAGAAATTCGAACGGGACGACCTGCATCGCCGAGGTGATTTTGTCGATAATCTCTACGGCTTTTTCACCGCCGAACGCCGCTTCGAGGACCTGCTTCGCGTGGCCCACACCGCCCTCGGCGATGTAGTCCTGAGCGACGGCCATGTCGTGGAATTCATTGATGATCGCTTCCCGCTGCTCGGGGCTGACGCGGTCGAGGCGGGCCACTTCAAGGGACAATTGCTCGACGTAATCTTGGTCGAAATTCTGAATAATCTTCGCAGCAATCTCTGGGCCCAAAAGCGTGAGCATCACGGCGGCCTTTCGGCGGTTGCTGAGTTCGTGAAGGGCTTTTCTCATCGTCGCTCATCCAACATCCAGCTCTTCAAGAGCATGGCTACGGTATCCGGTCGATCGAGCGCCATCTTCTTCAGCTGCTCGAGCGGAATGTTCACCTTTGCCGCAATCGCATCGACGTGCTCCGGCATGCCTTGGCTTTGGTTGAAGATGATCGCAGGCATCGGGCCGTCGTTCCCAGGAAGTGCACTTTGGCGACGCTCATAGTTCTCTGGCATAGCATTGTCGCTCGATGGGGCCATGGACATCGGCATCGTCGAGCCGCCAGGTAGCGCGGCCACCATCACATTGGAACTTTTCGCCGCCTTGGTGATCGACTTGACGACCATGAAGCCGACGATAAGGAGCGCCACGATCGGCAGGATCGAAATGGCCTGTTGGATCTTGTCCCGTCCCGCCGCCGCCGCGGTCGCCGCATCGACGGCCTTCTTGGATTCTTGATCAAACGGAACCGTTGTCACATTGGCGCGGAAATTCGGGTCGTCCTTCTTGGGGCCGAGATATCCATCGACGAACGCTTGTATCTTCGAGGCGTCGGGATACTTGGACTCGTTGACCAGCACGTTGACGGTCATCTGGGTCACGTCTCCGGGGGCGGCCTCCTCGATCGTGTGCGTCTCGTTGACGCCGTACTGTTCAGAAACTTGCTTGCCCTGATATTTGGGATCGGATGTGGTTGGGCTGAGGCCCGCTGGCTGGGAACCTGGAGCTCCCGGCGTCGTGCCGCCCGGATTGAAACCTGCGACACCACCAGCCGCTGCTCCTGAATTGCCGTTCATCGTTTCATCGTTCATCTCGCGGCTGATCGGGCTCTCAGAAGGCGTACTTTCGTGTTTGTCGATGGTCTTGCGATCGTAATTGAGCACCACGTTCACCATGGCGAGGGTATTGCCTGGACCGAACGCGGCATCCATTTTCTGCTGGAGCTCTCGTTCTCGGCGTCGACCTTCGGCGATTTCAGCTTCGACTTTCCTCTGTGCGCCGCCTCCCGCGCCATCTTCCGATGCGCCATCGAAAACGACCATGCCTCGAGTGCTGCTGAGGACCGTGACGTTCTTCGATTCGAGTCCAGGAACCGAGTTCTGGACCAGCATGGCTATGGCGCGCGCCTCATCAGGCCCCAAACCGCCGCCGCCGGTTTCTGCGATCGTGACGCTTGCGGTTGCGGGGCTCTTCTCAACCTCGAACGGAGAACTGGAGAGGAGCACGAGGTGTACGCGAGCGCCGCTGACGCCGGCCATGGACTCGATCGACTTCTCAAGCTCGCCTTCAAGCACGGCCTTGAGCCGCTCACGCTCGACGCTCGGAGTGGTCATCATCCCCAGTTTTTCCAGGTCGGCATTGCCGGCGTGACCCGAGCTTGGCAGCTTCTTTGCGAGCGCGAGCTTGGATTGGGCGGCGGCGACTTGATCGCTGGGCACGAAGACGTTGCCCTTCGCATCGATCTCGGTTTGAATGCCCTGCTTGCGGAGTTCGTCGTTGATCAAGCCCTGGTCGGCGGGGGAAAGCCCACCATAGAGCATGTCCATCTTAGGCCTGCTGGCAAAAAGCAGCGTGCCTCCGACGAGGACGACCAAAAACGCGCTCCCAAAGATCGTGACGACCCTCTGGGTGCGGTCGGCAGTTTCCCACCAAGTTCGTATTCTCAGTATTAGCGATCCCATAGACAATCGTTAGTCCGTAGGATGCTCACAATCGTATTCAGTTATCGGATAACTAAACCTGCATTCGCATGACTTCTTGGTATGCCTCCAGCAATTTGTTCCTCACCTGCATCGTGAGCTGCAACGTCATGCTGGCGCGTTCCATCGCGATCATTACATCGTGAACATCTATCGGTTGACCCGTCATGAAAGCGTTTTGCTTCGCAATAGAGTCTTGCTGCGAAGCGTTCACATCCTTCAGGACGTCCATCAACGTTTTGCCGAAGTCTTCACCCTTCTGGGAAGAAGATTCGACCTTCGATAGTGGCGCCTTATGCGTTATAGAAGCTGAGATCGGATCGATTGCCATTTTGATTACATCTTACCGATCGTCAGAGCACTCTTGATCATGCTCTTTGCTGTGTTGAATGCGGCGATATTGGCCTCATAGGCTCTGCTCGCCGACATCATATCAACCATTTCTGAGATGGGCTGAATATTCGAGTGGTAAACCTTGCCGTCCTTGTCCGCGTAAGGCGAACCGGGTTCGTAACTGGCTTCAAGCGGCCGCTGGTCGATGTCGATCCCGGTGACTTGCACTCCATTCTCGTTGCCTTCCAGCCGAACCATGTGTCGCCGGTAAGGGTCTTGCGCCCCGGTCTTCACGGAATTGGCGTTAGCGATATTGACGGAAATCACATCCATCCTGAAGCGCTCGGCGGCCATTCCCGTCGAGCTAATCCGCATTGCTTGTCCAAGTGTCGGCATTATTTACCTTCCCTAATCACGCTCTTCATGTTGGCGAAATAGTTATTCGTCATCTCTGTCAGTACTTGGTAACGCGCTTCCGTCTCCGAAATGGAAAAAACTTCACGCTCGAGGTCGACGTTGTTGCCGTCCTTTCGCATCTCGGTGTTTGAAGGAGAAGTCTCCTGCGAAGAGTCTTTGAGTCGCTGAAGCATGGATGGGCCATGAACCGCTTCGTCGAGAACGATGTTGAAATCGATATCTTTACGCTTATATCCCGGCGTATTGACGTTGGCGAGATTGGCCATCAACAGCGATTGGCGCTGTGAGGTCTTTCCCAACGCACGCTGGATATTCTCGAGCTGCGATCCAAATAGGCTTTCTGATATTTGCACGGCTAATTCCTGCCGCGCATCCTTTCGCTTCCAACGAGCCCGATCCTTGGGCCCGGTCGGACCACCGCTGAGGTGGCCTATCATCTTTGTCGGCAAAGTTGCTGGGATTTGAAGGGCGCGACGGGGACATTTTCAAGCCATACTGCGTTCTAATGCACGGCATCCTAGCGACTCTGGCTCTGTTTGGACCCCAGACTTGGACCTTTGTGGTCGGCGGGGACATCATGACCAACGGCATTTCAGGTTCGACGAATCCGTTTGCGGCGATTGCGCCGATCGTTCGCAAAGCCGACCTCGCGTACGCGAATCTGGAGATTCCGCTGACGACCGCGAACACGCGAACGCCGAGGAAGACTCCGGCGGAATTGGCCCGACACGCCCAATTCATCCTCAAGGGAGACCCGGCGCATGCTCCCCAGATCAAGGCTGCCGGTTTCGATTTCGTCAGCCTTGCGAATAACCATGCGATGGACTATCGCTCACAGGGGCTCTCGCAGATGTTGAAGCTTCTCAACAAGCATGGGATAGGGCACGCCGGCGCGGGCGCGAATCTAGATGGGGCGTTGAGGCCCGCGATCGTGAACGTCAATGGCCTCAAGGTGGGACTGATCTCGTTCTTGGGATTCCAGAACAACGGCTCATTGGTGAAGTGCACACCTGCAAAGCCAAAGAGCATGGGCATCGCCGTGCTGATGAACGGTGGCAAGATCGACTCGGCCGCCCGAAAGCGTATAGCCGACTATGTCGCTGCCGCGAGAGGGAAGTGCGACCTGCTTTTTGTGGCTTTGCACTGGGGAATCGAAAGGACGACCGTCCCGATTCGCTACCAGGTCGACATGGCGAGAGCGTTCATCGATTCCGGGGCGGACGGAGTGATCGGAGCCCATCCGCACGTTCTCCAGGGGACCGAGGTCTATCATGGCAAGCCGATTTTCTACTCTTTGGGGAATCTTTGTTCGCCGCTTCCTGCATCGACGGCGCTTTTCCGAATGACGTACGACGGAAAGAAGTTCGTTTCGATGCAGCCGATTCCTTGCCGAATCTCCGGAGGCCGCGTAACGCCTCTGACTGGTGGGGCAGCTGCTTCGGAGCTCCGGCGCATCGCCGGTCTGAATCAGGCAGTGAAGCGAACCTATCCGCAGACGGTCGTCCAGAGGTAGCGCCAAACCACGTCCCAGGACTCGGATCGAGCCCCGATATACTGGGGCCATGGACTCCGACCGCCTTCAAGCCGACGTCATCCAGAAGTACACCGACCACGTCAACCCCTATCTCGCGAAGTTGATGAACTTCGCCGGGTTCAGCGTCGAGGCGCGCGCAGAGGGTTGCTACATCTATGGCCACGACGGCCGGAAGTATCTCGACTGCCTGGGCGGCTATGGCGTTTACAGCCTGGGGCATCGGCATCCGAAGGTGATCGAGGCGGTGAAGAAACAGCTCGACACGATGCCGATGAGCGGCAAGGCGATGTTCAGCGAGAATCAGGCCAACCTCGCGACGAAATTGGCTGAGATTAGCCCCGGAGATTTACAATTCGCTTTCTTCTCGAACTCCGGGACTGAGGCGGTGGAAGCGGCGCTCAAGTTCGTGAAATGCGCGTCCGGGCGGAGCAAGATCGTCAGCACGAACGGAAGCTTCCACGGCAAGACGATCGGATCACTTTCCACCACCGGCCGCGAAAGATATCGGAAGCCATTCGAGCCATTGATGCCCGGCGTAGTCTTTGTGGACTTTGGCGATTTCGAGGCGATGAAGTCGGCTGTCGATGGTTCGACCGCCGCGGTGATCATCGAGACTATCCAAGGAGAAGGCGGCATCCATGTTTCACCCCCGGGCTATCTTTCTCTCATCCGTGAGTTGTGTGATAAGAACGGCGCGCTGATGATCGTCGACGAAGTTCAGACAGGCTTTGGCAGAACCGGCAAGATGTTTGGATGCAACCACGAGGGGATCACGCCGGATGTCATGACCTTGGCAAAGGCTCTTGGTGGCGGAGTGATGCCGATCGGAGCGACGCTTGGAACGCCTGCCGTATGGGAGGCCGTTTTCAGTGAGAATCCGCTCTCGCATACGAGCACTTTTGGTGGGAATCCGCTTGCCTGCGCAGCTGGGCTCGCGACGATTCAGGTCATCGAAGACGAAGGCTTGGTGGAGCGCTCTCGAACCGTCGGGCTTGTCATGAAGCACGCGCTGGAAGCGGTCAAGGATAAGCATCCCGATTTGATTGCAGAGGTTCGAGGGCGTGGGTTGATCCTTGGGGTCGAGTTCACGATGGACGACGTCGGTGAACTGACCATCGCGCAAATGATCAAGCGTAGTCTTTTGGCGGCGTACACGCTGAACAATAAACGGGTGATCAGGTTTGAGCCGCCGCTGATCGTCAGCGAGGAGCAGGCTATTTGGGCCGCCGAGACGTTTGGGGAGTCGGTGGCTGAGACTGCTGAATTGCTGGCTGAGTTGGTTTAGAATTCAATATTGACCTTCTGACCGATGTTGGCGGACTCAATCGCTCCGAACACCATGGCGAGGCTCTTGATGTTGTCGTGGCATTCTCCCATGGGGGTTGCACCGATTTTCAGCGCGTTTAGGAAATCGGCAAGCGAGCCTTCGATGCCGTTCTTGACGTTTTGATCAACCGCCGATACTACTGGAGTTACTTCGGAGAAGAAGCCGTCAGGCTTCGTGACTCTTTCTCCGTGGGGTAGGTCGTGGCCATTCCAAAGCGCCGTACCCTCGGAGCAGGTCGCGCGCCAGTCAGCCTCCCAACTCGTCGGGCCTCCTTCGGCACACCAGGAACCGGAGTAGGTGTATCGGATTCCATCAGTCAATTCGAAGACAACAGTCGCGCTGGCGTCGCCACTGTACCAACTCCAGGGCGGATTGAACGATTCGCAATAGACGGAAACGGGATCGGCGCCGCTCAGGAAACGAGCAGCGTCGAACGTGTGAATCGCCATGTCGAGAAGGAGCGGATGCGGCATCTCATCGCGGAAGCCGCCGAAATGCGGGCCAAGATAGAAGTCGGATTTCAGCATCCCGAGCGACCCAAGGCTGGAGATGAGCTCGCGGAACGCCCAAAGTTGGGGATGGTAGCGGCGGCTTTGGCTGACCATGTAGAGTTTTCCCGCCTTTTCTGATGCGTGAACCATTTTCCGGGCTGATTCCATCGAGTCGGCCATCGGCTTTTCTCCGAGTACCGGCAGGCCCTTGCTCAGGCAAGCAAGAGTGACCTCGCGGTGGGATTCAGGTGGGGTGACATCGACGGCGAAATCGAATTGATTTTCCGCCAACGCTCTTTGGAGATCAGTCTCCGGAAGGCAGCCACCAAGCTCCAGTTCATGGATCGCCGCTTCAGATTTCCCTTCGACGAGATCAACCCAGGCGACAACCTCACACTCGCCTTGCTGCGCAAGGTTCTGCGCCCAAGATTTGCCCATACTGCCTGCGCCGATGAGCAGGACTCGGTATCGCGCCATGGTCTGCGTTCTACCTGCTGGTAGGCTAAACTCACTTGCTGTGATCGCCATACCGGGACAGATTTACGACGCGCCGGGCGGGCTGCCACTCGATTTCGACTTCTTCCGCCCGAATCACGACGACGTGCTGCCGTTGGTGGTTTTCACACACGGCGGGGGTTGGATCAGCGGCGACAAGACCCATTTTCATGAGGAGGCCTTCTTCCTCTGCGACAATGGGTTCGCCTGCGCCTGTATCAGCTACCGTCTGGCTCCACTCCATCCGTTCCCAGCGGCAGTCGAGGACGCGCAGAACTTCATTCGCTTCGCCCGTGCCAACGCCGAAAAGCTGATGATCGATCCGAACAGGATTGCGGCTATGGGGAGCAGCGCTGGTGGGCATCTCGCCGCCATGCTGGGACTCTGCGACGAACTCATCGGCGCTGACCATCATCCCGAGTGGACCAAATTCAGCCCGAAGGTCAATGCCGTCGTCGACTTCAGCGGAATCACAGACCTTACGGCGCCGCGCGAACAGCACCTGCCGATCGCCTGGTCATTCTTGGAGCAGTTCATGGGGGCTCCTTTCGAGGACAACGAGGATTTGTATCAAAAGGCAAGTCCCATATTTCACGTATCAAAGACCGATGCTCCGTTTCTGATCGTGCACGGGGACATGGACGACGTGGTCCCTATCGACCACAGCGTTCGGCTCCAGCAAGCGCTGTCTGCCGTAGGAGTTTCGAGCGAGTTGGTCGTTCTCCCGGGAGAGGGGCATGGGTTCTCCCTCGAAGTGTGGGATGAAGTCCGCCAGATCTACCTCGGGTTTCTCAAGCGGACCCTGGGTGTAACCTAAAGCCATGTCGCAATCCATCGTCGATCTTCGAAGCGATACGGTCACCCGGCCCACGCCTGAAATGTATGAGGCGATTCGCCAAGCGCCTTTAGGGGACGACGTCTTGGGAGACGATCCGACCGTCCAGCGTCTAGAGAGCTTGGCTGCCGAGAAGGTGGGCATGGAGGCTGGGATGTTCGTTCCGAGCGGCTCGATGGGAAATCAGGTCGCTCTCGCTACGCACACGCGACCGGGCGACGCCGCAATCTTCGAGGAAGAGGCCCACATGCTCTTTTACGAAGCCGGTGCGCCGGGGGTCATTGCCCAGGTGGTCATGCGCACCGTGCCTTCCGATGGCGTCATGGATCCGGAGGAGGTCGAGAAACGAGTCCTTGCGAGATCGCTTCACACGCCCGGCACTGTCGTGCTATGCGTCGAAAATACGCATAACCGGAAGGGAGGAGCCGTTACTCCGCCCAACGTGATGCGGCAATACCGGGAACTGGCCGACCGGCACGGGATGAAGGTCCATCTCGATGGAGCACGGGTCTTCAATGCCGCGGTGTCGCTCGGCGTCGATGTCAAAGAGATCACCCGCCATGTAGATTCGGTGAGTTTTTGTCTGAGCAAAGGCCTCGGATCGCCAGTGGGTTCGGTACTGTGTGGTCCGGCGGACTACATCCAGGCCGCGCGATTTTGGCGGAAACGCTTAGGCGGTGGAATGCGGCAAGCCGGAATTTTGGCGGCGTGTGGGATCGTCAGCCTTACAAAGATGATCGATCGGCTGGCCGAAGACCACCGCCGGACGCGCGCCATGGCGGACGCGCTGCGGGGAGTACAGGGCTTGCGCGTTCCCAACGCCGTTGAAACGAACATCCTCATGGTCGACTCGGCTCTGCCAGCGGCGGATTGGGTGGCCGCGATCCGGACAAACGATGTCTGGGCGCTGCCGTTCGCGGCGAACCGTATCCGGCTCGTTTTTCATTACGATGTGGATGATTCGGGCCTCGATCGGGCCGTTTCGGCGTTCAAGGCTGCGGCTGAGAAGCTGGCGCATGCCCCGGTCGGCTGAAGCCAGAACCGCGCAACGTTTGGGCCATCAGCTTATCGTACGCCAGTTGAGCCAACACCTCCAGGTTGACGACATCCTCGCGGTTGTAGGCGATGAGCTGGTCCAGCGCCGTCTCGTTGCCCCACTGGTGAAGCCTCCAAAGTCGTATCGCGTCCTGTCCACCGAGCCCGTCGGTCTCCTCTCCCCTGGCTATACCAACCTGCTTTTCGATGCTCTTCAATCCGCCTCGGTATCCCAGGCGCTTGAGCGTCGGGCAAAGATCGATGTGGATTTGGTCGAATAGGATGCCCGGGAATCGCTTTTGAAGCATCGGTAGGTCGAACCCTGCGCCGAAGAAGGTGACGATCATCGAATAGTGCGAGATGACGTCGCGAAAGCTCTCCAGATCTCGGTCGCGAATGAGGCACTGAAATTCCTTGCCGTCATAAAGCCCGACGGTAGTGATCGCCTTGCCCGACTGGCCCCCATCCGTTTCGATGTCGAGATAGACGCAGGATTCTCGGAACTCGGGCCACGCTCTCCAGGCCTCGAGGCTGTTGAGCGCCTTGCGGAAGTATTGGTGATTACGCTGCTCGAGCGCGTCGATCGAATGTTCTAGCGTCCGCTTGGCTATCGCCTTCGAGGCCGTTCCGATGGAGACGTCTTCCAGCCGGTCAAGGAGCGAGCGCCAATCTTCGCAGCCTTGCTGCCAAAGCGCCCACTCGGTCTCGCGGCCGATCCCGGGTATATGGCAGAACGTCCGGGTGAGCACTTAGCCGCCGGGCTTCTTGCCCGAGGGCGGCGGCTGTTTGCCCCGTTCGATCGGCGTGACCGATCGCACGTCCAAGACACTTGGCAGCGTCACGGTCATCGCGCTGCTGGTCAGCCAAAACTGCTTCTTGCTGGGATCCGAGAACCAGAACTCGCCGGTGTTGAGGTCCTTGTCGAATTCACCGGTCAAGCGTATAAGCCCCGCGCCATACCATGTGGCGCTCATGTCCGTCCCGAACCACTGGATTCCGCGCCAGCTGCCTGTCACCACGATTTTTCCGGCGCCGAAATAGACCTGCCTCCCGTGGGCGTCATATTCCTTGCGAAGGTTGCCGGAAGGGACTGCAGTGCCCTTCAGCTGGCTGATCAGCACGGTACCTTTGAAGTCCATCTCGAATCTGCCGGAGGCGTCTACCGCCTTGAAACTCCCGATTTTGGTTCGCATATGCATGGTTGCGAACTTGGGGCTTGGGGTGACGCCCGCCATTTGCGCGGGAGTGGCCGGCTGAGCCGAAGCAAACGGCGCCAGAACGGCTGCGGCGAGAATAGTCGAGATCAAGACTGTGAATTTCAAGTGAGACCTACCTGGAGACGGGCTTCTATTCTAGCCCAAACCGTCCGTACGCCAATTCTGCGATTTCGATTGCGCACCGGGCCATCGGGCGCACAATTTGTACCGAAAAGCGCGTAAAATACAGATGAGCCCTCCAAAGGTTGAAAACCAATGAAAACTGGAACGATCATCGCCATCATTTTGAGCGTCTTGGGACTTTCCGCGATGGTGGTCGCTTTCATCACCAGTGCGAGTCCCTATGTGACCATCGCCGAAGCTAAGATGCAAGGCGGAGACAACCTTCACGTTGCGGGCGAGATTATCCCGGGGACGATGGTCAACAGTGGCGCCAAGCAAGAAACGCGATTCAAGATCAAGGATCAGAATGGCGAACAGATCGACGTCCTGTACACGGGTCCGGCCCCGGCGAACATGGGCTCGGTCGCAAGGGTCGTAGCGGTGGGCGGCGTCAAAGACGGCGTCTTCCTCGCAAACAAGCTCTGGATCAAGTGTCCGTCGAAGTACGAGAGCGAAAAGAAGAAAGAACCGTATTCGGCGAAAATGTAGCTCGTGGACGCCCAACCACCCCTGAACCTGCCTGAGGCCCCGGCGTGGGCGGTCGCTGCCGGCGAGGCGGGCCGTTGGTGCATCTATCTCGCGTTCGCGCTCTTTCTCTTGTCTGCGGTTGGCTATTGGTTCGGGCGCCCATCCTTCGAGCGTTGGCCCCAGCGATTTTTCACCTTCGGCTGTTTGGCCCTGTTTGGCGCCTTCGGGCTCTTGGCATCGCTTTTCGTCACAGATCAATTCGAATTCCAGTACGTTTTCTCGCACAGCGACGCCTTGGCTGCGATGCCGTACAAGGTCGCCGCGATCTGGTCCGGTCAGGAAGGCAGCTTCTTGCTCTGGGCATGCACTTCGGCGATCTTTGGCCTCCTCGTCGCGCCTCGGACAGCCCAGTTTCGGCGCTGGTTTACGGTTCCTTACGCCTTCTTCTTGGCCGGACTGGCGGGAATCTTGTCGTATGAGACCCCATTCACCATGCCGTTGATCGATGGGAGGCACCTCGTACCACCAACCGGCGCGGGCATGGCGCCGTCGCTCATGAACTATTGGGTGACCATTCACCCGCCCACTATCTTCCTCGGCTTTGGCTCGCTGGCAGTGCTCTTTTGTTGGGCGCTGAGCGCCATGGTCAATCGAGACCTCAAGAGCTGGGTGCCCCTCATTCGACCTTGGGCGATTGTGTCTACCACGCTCTTGGGGTTGGGGCTGACGATGGGTGGCTTTTGGGCATATGAAACGTTGGGCTGGGGTGGCTTTTGGGCGTGGGATCCGGTCGAAAACGTTAGCTTTGTGCCCTGGTGCCTATCCGTTGCTTTTCTTCACGGCATATTTGTTCAAACAGCGAAGGGCAAGTGGATATTGGGCAATGCGATACTAGCTGCCTCAGCATTCCTCAGTTTCGTCTATGGAACGTTCTTGACTCGCTCAGGATTTCTGGGTGACACGAGCGTACACAGCTTCGCGGAGATGAACCGCACGGCGCTTTGGCTGCTTGTCGCCATCTTGGGCGCGGGGCTGCTCGCGTTCGGTTGGCAGTATTTCAGCCGCCTCATCCAATTCCGGCGCCAGCCTCAGATTGAGAGCGCCCCCGATGAGGACGCAACCCTGTTCTCAAAGCGAAATGCCTACGGAGTGGCCATTTGGCTCATGGTGGCATTCGCGCTCGGTGCGGGCGTCGGCATGAGCTGGCCCCTGGTGACCTCGATCGCGCTGAGCAAGCCCTTGGTGGTCGAGGCGCCACTTTATCATAAAGTTTTTAGCTGGTTCTTTCTCTTTACGATGCTGGGGATGGCATTGGGACCCTGGTTGAGCTGGCGCGGGACCGGCTTTCGCGCGCTGGCGACTCGGCTTTCGAATATCGTCGCACTGACTCTGGGGCTCCTCGGATTGATCGTTATCTGGATCAAGCTGCCAGATCACGGAGTGGGCCTCGAACCGGGCGCTTCGATCCAAATGCCCTTCGGGATGTCGGCGCCCCTTGTGCCGTGGATGGCGACACTGATCGGATTCAGTCTGTTCGCACTACTCTCCAACCTCTGGTTCGGCATTGAGCGAATTCGCCGGAGCCCCGGCTCGCTCGGGGGCATCGTCATGCATCTGGGAGTCATCGTGACGCTGACGGGCTTGATCGTATCGCGTGGATTTGAGCGATCGGCACGCTTCGGCGTTCAGGATGGCCACCCCGCTACCGCCCTGGGATATACGGTTTCCTATCTCGGGCCAACCAAGACGGATTTGGCGGATCGCGACAATAAGATTCGGTTCGTCGTCGATAGTCCATCTGAGAAATTTGAAGCGACCCCGGGCCTCTACTACATTCCCCGCGACGATCAGCCACCGTCCCCAATGGTTTGGCCGTATATACACCGTCATCCATTCTATGACTTGTACTTTTCGTTAGGACCGATGGTATTCGAGGCGACCGATCCGATCACGTTCAAGGTTGGCGAAAGCAAGCTCTTCCAGGAAGAGAAGATGCTCCTAACCTATCGGCGGATGACGGTGCAGGGCACCCCAGGAACCGTTGGCGTTAAGTTCGGCGCGGTGATGGAGCTCAAGTCCGCTTCGGGGACCATTACGGCCACCCCCACCTTCCAGGTGGGCAAAGACGGCCCCGTGTTCGAGGAGGCCCGGCTCAACGACAGTCTTTCGATCAAGCTGCTTCGAATCGACGCCAAAGACAAGTCGGTGACGGTGCAACTGAATTACGCGACTCCCCTATTCCCTGTGGAGCTTTTCTACAAACCGATGACGATCCTCGTGTGGCTGGGCGCTGGTATCATGGCGATCGGCGGCACGCTCGCCGCGCTTTACCGCAGAAATCGCCCCAAGATGGCCGTCGCCGAGCCCGGCCGAGAGGCAGAAGACATTCGAGCGGCCGTTTGACCCATGCGCCTTTATCATCTGTTGAAAGCCAAGCTCCATCACGCGCGCGTCACGTACGCGAATGCAGACTATGTCGGAAGCATCCAGATTTGCGAGGACCTGATGACCCGCGTTGGGCTGATCGATGGGGAACTGGTTCACGTTTGGGCGGTCGATCACTCTGCCCGGATCGAGACGTATGCCTTCGGAGGGCCGCAGGGCGTGATTGGGCTGAACGGAGGGGCAGCACAGTTCTTTGAACCTGGAGACCGACTGATAATCGCGGCATTCGCGCTCTCCGACAAGCCGATCGTCCCCAAAATCGTATTGCTCGACGAGGAGAACCATGTCATCCGAGATCTCACACCCTTCAGCATCCTCGGTTGACCTGGGCAGACTGCTCGAGGAGTCTGGCGCCATTCAAAAGGGCCATTTTGTCCTCTCGAGCGGGCGTCACAGCGACACGTATGTCGAGAAATTCCGCGTATTGGAGCGCCCGGACGTGCTTTCCGCGCTGTGCGGCGAGATCGTGGGTTGGCTGAGCGGCAAGTCGATCGAATTGGTTGCGGGGCCGACGACGGGGGGAGTCATCATTGCGTTCGAGATCGCCCGACAGGCCGGGACCCCCGCGATCTATGTGGAGAGCGTGGACGGCGTCAAGCAGATTCGCCGAAATGCCCAAATCCCCCCAGGTGCGCGAGTGTTGGTCGTCGATGACGTCCTCACGACGGGTGGATCGCTGATCGAAGTGGCCGAGGCCATTCGAATGGCCGGAGGCGAGGTGGTGGCCGCCGCGGTGCTCATCGACCGCTCCGAGGTCCCTTTGAACTTGGAGTACCCAATTTTCGCGGCATATCGAGTCGAGGCGAAAAGTTTTCCACAAGATTCTCTGCCGGAGTGGCTGGCAAAGACTCCGGCGGTCAAACCGGGGACCCGTCCGGGGGGATCTTCGAGCCCTTCAGGCTGAGTTCGAACCTGGGTTTGGTTCCGCCTGGCAAAGTTCCTAGGTGCTTTTCCGCCCGGAAAGGCGTCTCTATACCGATGCTTGAACCGCAGGTTCGGAGGAATATTACGCAAATCGATAAAAATTCAGGCTCAGGGGGCTTGAATGTCGCGCGTAAGTTTGCTATGATTGTGTGGTTCCTATCTAACACATCCATTACGGACAGTGGAGGAGCATCCATTAAGGACAGTGGAGGAGATATGAGACAGAAGCGTGCGCGTGTTGCGCTTGCGTGGTTGTATCCACTCATAGTTTTGGCGTTGGGTGGCTCAGCCATCCTTTCGTCCACGGGCTGCGGTGGTTCCAGCGATAATGGCGGAACTGGCGGCTCGGGGACTCTTCGAGTTAATGCAACGTTTGCGCCGTCGACGTCGAAGGAAGCGGACGGGTTCATTGGGTCTCTGCAGGTAACGGTTAAGGACTCTGCAGGTCAGGTTCAGGGAACACCGGCTTGTCTGACTCGATCGAATACGTCGGCGCAGTTTGACAATCTTGCAGACGGCTCCGGCTACGTGGTTGAGGTCAAGGGTTACCGAGCCACCAACTGCAGCGGAGACGTTATGGCGACGGCGAACATCGGAGCAACCGTCAACGGTACTTCGACTCCCGCGATCGATGTTTCGGCGAACCTTTCGTCGGCCATCACCAGCGTGACGATCGACCCACAAGGAATCGCTCCGTTTGATCCAGGCGCAACGGCCACTTTCACCGCTACGGCTAAGGCCGGCAGCACGGTGGTTTTGACCTCTGCCCAGGATTCCAGCTTCGTGTATTCGGTTACGCCGAGCACCCTCGGTACGATCAACCAGAGCACGGGCGTTTTCACCGCTGCCAGCAATCTGAACGCAGATACCGCCGGTACGGTTAGCGTCGCACTGAAGGGCCTCAGCGCCAGCAGCGCGATCTCCGTTAAGGCAGCTGTGGGTCAGGCTAAGTTCAAAGTGAAGTGGGGCGCTATTGAGTACAAGCGCGATGTCGCCGGTTATGCCGGTGGTGTTGGCGTCGTTCTCACGAACACCTCGACCGGTCTTGCTATTCCGGCATTCTTCGCTCGCCCGGCTAATTTGAACGCCACCGAGCAGGAGTACTTCATCGGCGGCCCGAACGTTCAGCAGGGCGCCTATACGCTGCAGGTCGAAGCCTTCACCGGCAACACCGACGCAGCCCGAGGCAACAGCCTTGGTATCGTTACCGTTCCGTTGACGGTTCCCGTCACGGCTGCGAACGAAGTGACGATCAGCGATCGACTCGACGGCAACGTCGCCAAGATCGTGATCTCCTACCTCCGCGGTACGTGGAAGGATCTCGCTCCTGGCGGAACGCTCAACATGTTCATTGGTGACACGGTCAACCTCGACGCGCGAGCTGTCGACTCGGCCGGTAACGCACTGTTCTTCTCCGACTTCATCAAGTTCACCGTTCCTGCAGGGCAGACCGTTGTGAACCTCGATGACGTCAACCAGAAGGTCAGCGGCGTCGCTCTCGGTTCCACCGTCCTCACCGCCAAGGCGGGCGTGGCTACGGGTCCGAGCGCCACTGCTAACATCGTGATCGGCGCCGGCTTCGTGGTTGCCTACCAGTTCTTCGACGATCGACCAGGCGCGTTCTGCCAGAACATCGCCGTCTCGACTCCTCGAAATGGCTTCGCAACCGCTACCGAGTGGGTCTGCGACGTCGGCAACAATGGCGACTACTTTGACTCCGTTTCCTATCCGAACGGCTTCGGTCTGACGGCTGGTAACGACTATCAGGTCATCGAGCCCGCCATCAGCGCGGACGGCAAGTACTTGCTCTTCGTCGTTGACATTCTTCAGAGTGCAACGTTCGTCGGCAACTGCGCCAACTACGGCAAAGACATCGTCAGCATGCAGATCGTGTACGATTCGAACGGTCGAATCACCGGTCTCGTAAACCCGGCTCGCGAAACCAAGCCGAACGACGGACACGAAGATCGAATGCCGACCTTCAATCCGAAGCTCGAGGGTGGCGCGGCTCTGCCGACCATGTACTGGTCATCGATGAACTTCAACCAGGCCGGCGTCTTCAATGGCGAGAACGGCACCCTCTGGGAGTTCGGCGTTCCTGGCTCTGACTGGCCCAGCGTTCGCAAGATCTTCAAGAAGGTCATCCACTCTGGCGAATCCACCCAGACTCAGGTCACCGGTGGTTCGATCGGAACGGGTGGCGCAGAAGGCAACCACTTCTGGCCCGTCATCAATCCGGATGGAGCCGTCATGGCCATCATCCAGAAGCAACCGGCAAGCGGAATCAACTTCGTGCAGTTCGGCGACACCCTCGCCAACCAGTGGCCGCGAACGAACTCGGCAGTATCGCCGTTCTTCTCGTTCTTCGGTCTGCCGTTTGGTGGCGCAACTCCTGAAACCGACCTCGGCTTCGAGAGCGCTCCGAACGACTTCGCGAGCACAGTTCCGTGGACTGTCAACGTAGACAACGGCGGCGTAGCCTCCGGTCCGTTCCCTGGTCAGATCGTACTCTTCGACCTGGCTACAACGTCAACCGCGACTTCGCCCGAAGTCAACATCAACCAGCAGTATCGACTTGCATGGCGACCGACGAAGAACGAAATCTTCGCTGTTCGAAACATCGCCGGCTTCAATCGAATCGACGTTCTTGAGAACGCTGTGATCGGCTCGCCGCTCAACGTGTTCCGACAAGAGCAGACTGGTGTTGTTGCTCCGTTCGCCGCGATCATCGCCAACCCGCTTCTCGCAGGATTCGTCCCGCAGGAGACCCTGGCTTATCGCGAGCCGTCCGGACAGGTTCGATTCCGAACCGACCTCGACACGCCCAACCTCGTTGGCGACGTGTACCCGGGTATCGGCTTCGGTCAGAACGACGTCTTCCCAGTGCCGAACCGCTAAGGCTAAAGCATCAGGAAAACGTAGGAACCCCGGCCCCCAAAAGGGCCGGGGTCCTTTTTTTGTGCAGGAAGGATAGGAACCTAAGAGCCCTTGGCCATGCGAGCGAAGGTCTCTTTATCGACCGCCCGCATCATGCACTCTTCATAAGAGCAGTAGCCGTTCTTGAAGAGGTCCGCAAGGGATCGGTCCATCGTCTGCATCCCCAGCTGGGCAGATGTCTCGATAACTGAGTACATCTGGTGGGTCTTGCCCTCGCGGATGAGGTTCTTGATAGCCGGCGAACCAATCATGATCTCGATGGCGGCGTTTCGACCTCCGCCGAGGCGAGGCAGAAGCTGCTGAGACACAACTCCCTCGAGCGTGTTACCCAGGAGCACGCGGATCTGATCCTGCTGATCGCTGGGAAACACGTCGATGACGCGGTCGACGGTAGATGGCGCGTTCCGGGTGTGGAGCGTTCCAAACACCAGGTGTCCCGTTTCGGCGAGAGTGAGCGCGGCTTCGATGGTTTCCAGGTCGCGAAGTTCACCGACGAGGATGATGTCTGGGTCCTCGCGGAGCACTGCGCGCAGGGAATTGTGGAAGCTGAATGTGTCCGAGTGCATCTCCCGTTGGTTCACCATGCACTTCTTGTGGGAGTGGAGGTATTCGATCGGGTCCTCGATGGTGAGGATGTGCGCCTGGCGGTTGTCGTTGATGTCGTCGATCATCGTGGCGATCGTCGTCGATTTGCCCGATCCGGTCGGACCCGTGACCAGCACAAGACCAGATGAGCGCTTCGCCATCTCTCGGATGGTGTTAGGCAGGCCGAGCTGCTCGAAGCTGGGGATCTTGGTCGGAATGGCACGAAGGGCCGCGGCAACGCTTCCGCGTTGCATATAGGCGTTGAATCGAAAGCGACCGAGATCCTTCACACCATAACCGAAGTCCAGTTCGTGCGTGTCCTCGAATTTTTGCAGGTTATCGTTGGAAAGCGTGTCATAGACCAACCGACGAGCGTCTTGGGCCTCAAGTGGCACGTAGGGAAGCGGAACGATCTCGCCATCGACCCGGACCATTGGTGGGAGCCCCACCGTGATATGAACGTCGCTTGCCTTCCGTTCGACCGCCATCCGGAGGATGTCGTCGATGTGTACGCCGTTCAGCGGCTGAGCATTCTCCATGGAGTACGTGTTCAGCTTGTGGCCGGCCTCGTTGCCTACGTCGTACTTGCTCGCGTTCACTTCGGGCATCAGCACCGATTCGGGGACCGGGGCTGGGGTGTACCCGTTCTGACGCGGCGGCGCATCCGTTTCGGGTATCGCTTTGGCGTTGACGGGCATCCCATTCCGGGGATCGATCGCCAAGCCCTCCTTTTCAGCGGGGTTCGCTACGGTGGGCTGATCACCCAGCACCTTGTTCCAAGAGAACTCTTTTTCTGCCATTGTTTTTCACCTAAAGTGGTAGCTGCGCGGCCGATCGAATCGCCGCGCTTCCTTCCAGCACGAAAGTCTCGGCCCTTTGAGCCGTCAAGTTGAGAGCGTCCATCGCCCATGCAGGCAGCGCGAGCGGTTCGTCTTCGCCTTCCTCGGGCACTTTGGCTTTGCCCATGACTGTGAGATGGGCGATATGATGAGCGATGCATGTGCAGGCTTTGAGCGTCCTGTGAGGGTCATCGGGGGGCGCTTCATCGTCGTAATTGAGACCTGCCGTCAGCTCCTCAGGAAATCCCCACTTGGCGCCGACCGCGCTTGCCACTTCGATGTGGTCGCAGCCGTACGCGACTTGCTCGGATTGGCGATCCCCATACCCGGCTTCGCGAGCCGCTTTGTAGAACTCAAACCGTTCAGGATTGGACTGATCCAAGAGCGTCTTGCCCACATAGTGAAGCAGCCCGCAGGTGTAGCACTCTTCCGCGTTGAGACCGGGCACTTGCGATGCGATCCAGCGAGCACAGACTCCGGTATCGACCGATTGCCTCCACCAAGCGCGTCTCCTAAGCGACTCGGCGTCAGTCTTGCCTAAGAACAGCTCAAACACACCCATCGTCATGGCCAACTGGCGCACGGCACGAAATCCGAGAAAAGTGATCGCGTCCCGGATAGACGTCACCTTTCTCGGCAATCCATAGTAGGCGGAATTCGCCATGGTGAGCAGCTTCGCCGAGAAGCCAGGGTCGACCACGATCACCGCCTCCATCTGCCTGGCAGAAGAGTCGGTCGAACCCGTGAGGTCGACGACTTTGAACACGACCTGAGGCAGGACGGCGATGTCCTGAATCCTGCTCAAGACGAATTCTAGGCCGGTCTCGTTGGGGTCTAGTGACAAAGCGGACAACTGGCCCTCCATTTCAGGTCGAACGACGGTCGATCGGCAAGATTGCTAAGCATAAATCACCCTGAGGACTTCATCGACGCTGGTGACGCCCATGAGGATCTTCTGGACGGCGTCCATCTGCAGCGTGCGCATGTCGTTTTGCGTTGCCAGCCGGCGAAGGACGTGGCTTGGCGATTTCTTTAAGATTTCGTCCCGAATCTCATCATTGAATGTCATCAGCTCGTGCACTCCTGTTCTCCCACGATAGCCGGTGCCCTTGCAATGGTCGCACCCGGCGCCACGGAAGAGGGTGATCTCTCCATGCGTGTCGGCTCCGATCTCATCGGGCACTGGAAAACCGTAGCGAACGAGGCTTTCTCGAGTGGCGCTGTAAGATTCCTTGCAATGCGGGCAGATTTGGCGCACCAGACGCTGGGCCAGAACCCCAATGATCGAGGACGAGATGAGGAATGGCTCGACATCCATGTCGATCAAACGGGTCGCGGCGGACGGAGCGTCATTCGTGTGCAGCGTGCTGAGTACGAGGTGGCCGGTGAGCGCCGCTTCCATGGCGATCGTGGCGGTTTCGGAATCGCGCATTTCGCCAACCATGATGATGTCCGGGTCCTGTCGAAGCATCGCCCTCAATCCCGCAGAAAACGTCATGCCGGCTCGAACGTTCACATTGCACTGGTTGATGCCGTCGAGTTCGTATTCCACGGGGTCCTCGATCGTGACGATGTTCGTGTCACCGGTGGCGATCTTGTTAATGAGGGAGTAGAGCGTGGTGGACTTACCCGAGCCCGTGGGGCCCGTCACCAGGATGATTCCGTAGCTTCTGGAGCCCATGTCCTCGAGGATCTTCAAGTTGTGGGGAAGGAAGCCCAATTTGGTGAGACCGATATTGACGCTGCCCTTGTCGAGGACGCGGAGGACGATCTTTTCGCCGTGCACGACAGGAAGGGTCGAGACACGGAAGTCAAAATCCCTGCCGCCGATCGTGGCGCTGACACGGTTGTCCTGGGGTACTCGTTTCTCGGCGATGTCCATGTTGGACATGATCTTGAATCTCGAGGTGAGCGGCGCCGTGACCTTCTTTGGGAGGCGCATGGATTCGAGCATGACGCCATCCACCCTGTACCGGACCAACAGCGAATCCTTCCGGGGTTCGATGTGGATGTCGCTGGCCTTGTCAGTGACGGCCTGGTTGATGATCAGGGAGGCCAGCCGGATGATCGGGGCATCCTCTCCCAATTCACGAAGTTCGGCTTCGCTCAGTTCCTCTTCGTCGCGTGTCGCGAGTTCGAAGTCGCCGTCGAAGTCTTTCATGACGCCTTCGATGGCGTCGGTCATGTTGAATTCGATCTTGTAGTGAACCGAGAGCGAAGCGTCGATGTCCTCTTCGACGGCAATCATCGGTTCAATTTCCATCCCGGTGCTGAGGCGCAATTCGTCGATCACGAAGATGTCGAGGGGATTCGCCATCGCGACGACGAGCTTGTTCCCCTGGATCTCGGTCGGCACCGTCTTGAAGCGCTTGGCAACTTGGGGCGTGAGGTACTGGAGCGCCTCGGGCTGTGGAACGACGTCCCCGATGTCGATGTATTGGATCCCCCAGACCTTGCCCAGGCAGCGCACCCTGTCTCGCTCGGCGATGAGTCCCATCTCCACGAGCACACGAGCGATCGGCTCGTTACCACCGAGCTCTCGCTGTTTATCCATGGCCAACCTGAGCTGCTCGCTGTTGATCAGCCCCTCTTCAACAAATACTTCGCCCGTAAGCATGCGCCAATGCAGGTATTCCATGCGGGAAGCTAAGGGACCCTCGTAACATTCCTAGAGCGCCGCTTGGCCAGGGGCCCGTTTTGGTACAATGTTGAGGCGTGCCTTCGTGGTGAAATTGGTATACACGCTAGTTTCAGGTACTAGTGGCTTCACGGCCGTGCTGGTTCGAGTCCAGTCGAAGGCACCAACTTCAGCTTATTGACGCTTTGATTGCGTCTTTATAGATATGCCACGTCCGCTCGTGCTTGGAAACGGCAGCCTCCTCGTGGCGATCGACCCCGAATACTGCATCCGCGACCTCTATTTCCCCCGGGTCGGTTATCCCAACCACCTCAATGGTTTTCCCATCAACATGGGAGTTTGGGTCGAGGACCAGTTCGCTTGGTGCAATGGCGACGGCTGGAAACGGACGCTTGCCTACGTCGAAGGGACCCTCGTCGGCAAAGTCACGCTTGAACATGATGCGTTCCAACTCCGCCTGGAAATTCTCGACGCGGTGGCGCCCCAAGAGCCGATTTTCGTCCGGAGGCTCCGAGTACACAACCTCAAAAACGAGCGGAGGGAAGTGCGGCTATTCTTCACGCAGGATCTGAGGATCAACGAATCCGACATTGGCGACACGGCGTTCTTCGATCCATTTCTTGACTCGATGGTCCATTACAAGGGTCACGCCTATTTCCTCTTTTCCGGGGCGACGAGCGACGGCGGCATCTATGAGTACGCCGCGGGCATCAAGGATTTCGGTGGGATGGAGGGAACCTGGAGAGACGCCGAAGACGGCAATCTCAGTGGCAATCCGATCGCCCAGGGATCGGTCGATTCGACCTTCAGCATCCAGGCGCATATAGGCCCGAAGAAAGTTGCGGACGCCCGATATTGGTTCATCTGCGGGCATGGTTTAGACGAAGTATCCAACCACTACCACAACCTCATCAAGGCTGGATTCAATGAGGAGATCGACGAAGCAACCCGGTATTGGAGGGCCTGGTCCAATCGACCGGCCGAAGGCTTGGACAGTCTGCCGGAGGGGATTCGCCGCCTTTTTAGGCAAAGCCTGCTGATCATTCGCACCCAGATCGACAATGGGGGCGCCGTGATTGCAGCGAACGACACGGACATCATGAAAACCAATCGGGCGACATACAGCTATATGTGGCCGAGAGATGGAGCGTTCGTGAGCTACGTCCTCGATCGGATGGGCTATCAGCAGTTGAGCAGACGGTTCTTCCGCTTCTGCAAAACCGTGCTTCCCAAGGACCGGCCAATCTTGCTCCACAAATACGGACCGGACGGCTCCGTAGGCGCGAGTTGGCACCCGTGGATCGTCGATGGAAAGCCGGAAGTGCCGTTCCAGGAAGATGAATCGGCGCTGACGATCCATTCACTCTGGGAGCATTATGCCAAGCACCAGGATCTCGAATTCCTTGGCGAACTTTACGACTCCTTCGTCGTGCCTGTGACCGACTTCATGATGCGATATCGCGATCCCGGCACCGGGCTTCCGCTCCCCAGCTACGATTTGTGGGAGGAGCGACGCGGCGTCCATGCTTTCACCGTCGGAGCGGTCGCGGCGGCGCTCAGGTCTGCAGCAAAGATCGCGGATGCGTTGGGTGATGAGCGTTCCGCGGCCTATAAGACGTGCAGCGATGAGGTGGTTCACGCCATCGAAAAGTATCTCTTCGACGACCAGCGCGGTGTCTTCTATCGACGCGTGGAGCCAAGTTCGGCGCACCAGTTGGTGCCGGACAAGACGATAGACGCATCCCTTTTGGGACTGATCAATCTGAAGATATTTGAAGCGGACAATCCTAGAGTCGCTTCGACGATCGAGGCCGTGGAGAATGCGCTCACCGTGCATTCCTCGGTCGGGGGCCTTGCTCGCTATGAGGGGGACTACTACTTCCGAGAATCCGATCGCTATCCGGGCAACCCCTGGATTATCTGCACGCTCTGGCTCGCCCAAGCGAAGCTGTTCACAGCGAAAAAGAAGGCCGATCTCAAACAGCCGCTTCAGACCTTGAATTGGGTCGTAAGCCATGCGGCTTCGACCGGAGTTCTCCCCGAGCAGCTCAATCCAGACACGGGTGAACCTCTGTCTGTGAGTCCGCTCACATGGTCGCATGCCGAATTCGTCAACACGGTCTTGGACGTCTTAGCGAAGAAGCGCGAACTCGGCTAGACTAGCGTCGTGCCTTCCGCTCTCGCATCGCTTCCCTTGAAACAGGTCCAAGTCACCGATCCGTTTTGGAAACGGTGGCAGGAAACCGTTCGCGACACCACGCTTGAGATCGAGTACCAGCAATGCGCCCAGACGGGAAGGATCGAGAACTTCGCGCGAGCGGCTCGTGGAGAAAAGGGTAGCTTTCAAGGCAGATACTATAACGATAGCGACGTATACAAATGGATCGAGGCTGCCAGCCATACGATCGCTGCGCTTGGGCCCAGCGCGGCCATCGAGCGGCGCCTCGCCGAAGCGATTGAGAAGGTCGCAGCAGCTCAAATGGCGGACGGCTATCTCGACACGTACTTCCAGCTTCAGCACCCGGAATTGCGCTGGAAGTCGATCGCGGCGATGCATGAGATGTATTGCGCAGGGCACCTGATCGAGGCGGCAGTGGCCCACTTTCAGGCTACTGGAGACCGAACGTTGCTCGACGTCGCTGAGCGGCTGGCCGACCACATCTCCGGCGTCTTCGGGCCGCAGGCGCGGTTGGGTTTCTGCGGCCATGAAGAGCTAGAGCTCGCACTGGTCACGCTTGGAAGAGTTCTCGACCGACCGGAGTATCGGGCGCTGAGCGCTTGGATGGTGGAGCAGCGTGGAAAACGGCCCAGCCCGTTCGAGCCGGAGATGACCGACCCTGAGTGCCTCAAATTGGCTCCGTGGATGCCCCGAATGCTGATGCGGGACGGTGTCTACACCGGCGAATATGTCCAGGACCACCTTCCACTGTCTGAGCAGGAAGACGTCGTCGGGCATGCCGTTCGAGCGATGTACCTATTCGCGGGAGCAGCGGATGCGAGCGATGATCCCAAGGTTTTCGAGGCACTCGAACGGCTTTGGACCCGCCTGACCGAGCGACGAATGTACGTGACGGGAGGCATCGGCTCGTCGGGCGAGAACGAAGGTTTCACGGTCGATTACGACTTGCCGAATCGCAATGCCTATGCGGAAACCTGCGCTGCCTGCGGGCTCATCTTTTGGGCGCAGCGGATGCTGAACCGAACTGGAGATTCCGAGTACGCCGATGTCATGGAACTGGCGCTCTATAATGGCGCGCTCGCCGGCATTAGCCTGGATGGAAGTCGATTCTTTTACGACAATCCGTTGGAGAGCTTGGGAGACCATCATCGCTCGGGTTGGTTCGACTGCGCCTGCTGCCCGCCGAACATCGCGAGGCTGCTGGCGTCCATGAGCCGCTGTCTGGTGGGGCAGGACGGCAACCACTTTTACGTCCATATCCAGGCAGCGTCGGAGTCGACGATCGAAATCGCCGGGACAAAGGTCAAGGTTTTTGTCCACAGCTCCTATCCGTGGGACGGCGACTTCGAGATTGAGATCCGCACGCCTACGCCAGTCATCTTTGGACTGCACGTGCGAATCCCCGGCTGGTGTCCCAACCTGGAGATCCATGCTCCCGATTCCTATCCCGACGCTTCCTACGAGGGTGGCTACGCCGTGATCGAGCGCGAATGGAATGATGGAGACCGACTCAAATTTTCTGCTCAGCTGCAGCCGACCTGGCTGCGCTCCAGTCCCAAGGTCATGGCGAATACTGGCCGAGTAGCGCTCAAGCGGGGACCCCTCGTGTACTGCCTCGAGGAAGCTGATTTGGGCACACAAGTCTCGAGGTTCATCGTTGATAGATCGACGGAGCCGGTAGTCGAATTCGAGCCGAGCCTTCTCGGTGGTGTGACGAGTCTGACCGTCGACGGCTGGATCGAGGCGGGTGAACCGGACTCTCTCTACTACGGTGCCGATCAGCGAACGGCAGAGCCCCGTCGGGCCAAATTCGTCCCTTATTTTGCCTGGGACAACCGAACCCCGGGCTCGATGCAGGTCTGGGTGCGCGACTCCGCCGAGAGCCCGTCGTCGAGGATCTAGGGCGTGAGACTGTTCAAGCGCCGGGAACCAGAAATCCAGGGACCGCTCTACGAAGAGGTTCGCGAAGCCATGAAGGATGTTCAGGCTTATGCCAAAAGCCACGGAGGTTCGATAGAACTCATCTCCGTCAATGAAGAGGGAGATGTGCGAATCAAGTTCCGAGGCGCCTGCGCGTTTTGCCCGATGGCGGACATTACGCTCAAGCTAGGAATCGAAAAAGAACTCCGTGCGCGTGTGCCCGGAGTCCGAAAGATCTCGCAGGCTTAGCCGCCCGATTTGTGGGGTTTGTCGACGCGATCGTCGGTGTAACCAGGGCTCCATTTCGAATCGGGAAGGTGAGTAACCTCGGCGAGTCGGGCCATATA
>JAYROD010000346.1:0-3887 GCA_041911835.1 Fimbriimonadaceae bacterium
ATGCGCCATCCGGCCCGGAGTCGGCTCATCAAAGACATCCTGGAGGCAAGGCTGCCCGGTCAGCGCTTCGAAAAGGTCCCGAGTCACGAATTTCTCAGCCGAGTCCGTCAGGCAGACCTTCACCTGAAAGCCGCGCCGCATAAGTTCGCGGGCCAGATCGCAGGCTCGATAAGCCGCGATGCTCCCGGATACGCCTAACACGACCGTCTTCAAGCGACGATCTCCTGGAGCTGTGTGATCACACCTGGCAATTCGTCGTTCACGATTTGATGCTGGTAGTTTCCGGCGTGCTCCATCTCTTCCCTCGCCTTGTCGAGCCGCATGGCGATGGATTGGTCTGAGTCAGAAGCCCGATTTCGGATCCTGTGCTCCAATTCGTCCATGGAAGGGGGAATGAGGAAAACAGTTATGGCGTCTGGACGCAGCTTCATCGCGGATAGAGCGCCTTGGACGTCGATTTTCAGGACCGCGATCTGGCCCGACGCAAGGAGCGCTTCCATGTCCTTAAGCGGCGTTGCGTAGAAGTTTTCATACACTTTCTTGTACTCCAGAAAATCTCCGCGTGCTGCCATCCGGTCGAACGTCTCTCGGCTCACAAAGTGATAGTCCACGCCATCCCGTTCGCCCTCTCGTGGGGGCCGGGTCGTATAGGCCACAACCCGCACCACTCGAGGATCTTGGGCATGCCAAGCGTTGATGACGGTGTCCTTGCCGACTCCGCTCGGCCCACTCAGAATGACTAGTTTTCCTTTCACCTGTTTAACAGATCCATCAGCCTCGCAGCGACGCGAAGCGGATCGTGTCGAACGTAGTCGGACTCACTCATATAGTTGCCGGCTGTTACCCGAAAGCCCATGGCTCGAATTCTATCTCCATCGGGATCGACATAGTGCTGGCCCGACCCTCGGTACTTCTCGATGGCTGCTTCGCTCGGCACCCCGGTATTCATCAGCACGTGATCGAAGACGCGCTGATCGACATTCGCTTGAATGGCCACGACATGCTCGGCCGCCGTAAACGAGTCGCTCTCTCCCGGCTGGGTCATAACGTTGCAGATGTAAGCCTTCACCGCCACGGAGTCCTTAATCGCCTGTGCCATTCCAGGGACGAGCAGGTTCGGGATGACGCTCGTGTAGACGCTTCCCGGTCCAATACAGATGAGGTCCGCGCTGTGGATCGCTTCGAGCGCCTCCGGGTGCGGGGTGGCGTTTTCGGGATCGAGAAATATCCGTCGAACGCGAAGGTCCGATTCGACGATTTGGGTTTCTCCGCAGAGTTCGATCCCGTTTTCCATCAATGCGCGAAGCCGAACGGGGGTCAAAGTCGACGGGATGACTCGCCCTCGAATATTGAGAACTTCCGAGGCGGATTCAAGCGCCTTCTCGAAATCACCGCCCGATTGCTCGACAAGCGCCGCGATGAGGAGATTTCCCATCGAATGTCCGCTGAGCGACCCGCTGGCGTTCTTGAATCGATGCTGAAACAGATCGGTCATCAGCTTTTCCGCATCTGCCAGGGCCACCAGGCAGTTGCGCATGTCGCCGGGTGGGATGATGCCCATCTCCTGAACGAGCCGTCCGCTGGAGCCGCCGTCGTCCGTTACCGTAACGATCGCGGTGATATTGCTGCTGTGCAGTTTCAGTCCCCGGAGCAGCGTCGACAGACCGGTCCCACCTCCCATTGCCACGATGCGCGGCCCTTCCGCCAGTCTCTGTTTGCGGCGGTACTGATCGAACATCCCTTCTTTGAGCCCCGGATTCAACGTCCCCATCATTTTCTGGAAAACGCCGCGCACGCCGATGAAGAGGAGGTATGTGCCCAGGAGCAGCAGCGCGCCGCCCAGCAGGTGGTTCGCCTGGTCGATCTCCTGTGAAGCGACGAACTGCTTCATCATCCCGTTCCACCAGTCGGCGACACGCTGGATGGCGGGCAACAGCACGAGCTTGAAGCTGAGCACGAAGCCGATGAAGAAGAACAGCAACCCGAGGACCGCCGTGAGCATCGCTCGGCGCATCCCGGCAGTCGCGGCTAGCCGCTTCCTCCATCGATAGCTCTTGATCATCTCTTGTCGGCTTCGTCAGGAAGAAACATCGAGAGGCCGGCATTGACTGCCGAAATGAATATGCTTCCCACAAAGGCCGCCCAGAAGCCGTTGACCTTGAATCCCAATTGAAGCGAACTGGCGATCATCAGTATCACGGCGTTCACGACGATGGAAAAGAGCCCGAGAGTCAGGCAGCTCAACGGAAGGGTCACGACCTTGAGCAGTGCGCCCAAAGTCGAATTTAGCAACGCCAAAACTGCGGCGCCGATCATGAGCATCAAGAACGAGGCAACCGACGACGTATCGACCTTGAAGCCGAATCCGAGCAAATCGGTGATCTTCGCAGCCACGATGATGGCGATCGTGAGAATCACCCACCGAATCAGAATGTTTTTCATCCTTACTGGCCCATTGTAGCCGCGTGGCTCCAGGGGATGGGGCCTTGGGACATACTTCAGGGGTCGATGCGCGCCCAAACGCCGATGCTCCAGCAGTACTTTCAAGCCAAAGAGGCGCACCCTGGCGTGCTGTTGGCGATGCGGGTGGGCGACTTCTACGAGTTCTATGGCGAAGACGCCGAGACGGCGGCAGCGGCGCTCGAAATTACTCTGACTGGCCGAGAAGACGGATCCAACGGCCGCGTATCCATGGCTGGCGTACCGTTCCATTCTGTGGAAAAGTACATCGCTCGGCTGTTGGGTCAGGGCCTCAAGGTCGCATTGTGCGATCAGGTCGAAGATCCGAAAACCGCCAAGGGACTCGTCCGGCGAGCGGTCACGCGAGTGCTGACGCCGGGCACGGTGATCGAGGATTCAATGCTCGCCAGCGGCCAGAACAACTTCTTGGCTGCCATCTGCATTACTGAAGGACGCGCCGGCCTTGCGACGCTTGATCCTTCGACGGGCGAATTCCTCGTCACCGAGCTCGACGGGGAGATGCTGGAAGACCGATTACTCTCCGAGCTCGCCCGCGTGCATCCGTCCGAGCTGCTTGTTCCGCCAGACGCGAAGGCGCTGGGAGAGTTGGCGCGCTCTGGACTTGGGTCGTCGATCACGGAGTCCGCTCAGCCCGCCGCCGACCGAGCGTTGCGAACGCTATTGCAGCAGTTCAACGTGAAGAACCTCCAAGGCTTTGGCTGCGAGAATAAGCCGACCGCGATGATTGCGGCTTCCATGATCCTGGCGTATGCCGAGAAGAACGGCCTCGGCCTGTCACATGTCGATTCGCTGGCCACCTATTCGGTCGAGTCGTTTATGGTGTTGGACGGCGCGACGCGCAGAAGCCTCGAACTGACCTCGAATCTGGTGGACGGAGGTCGGCGCTATACGCTGCTGGAAGTACTCGACTTGACCGTCACCGCGATGGGTCAGCGCTTGCTGCGCCGATGGATCGACCAGCCCCTGCTTGATTCGACTGCGATTGGCGCCCGCCATGCCGCCGTCGCTCGGCTCATCGAGAGCCCCATTGAGCGCGGCGATCTGCGGGACGGCCTGCGACGGCTGAAGGACATCGAACGGCTGGTCTCGCGCTGTGCCGCGGGTGTGGCGGGTCCCCGCGACCTCGCAGCACTCAAAGACACGCTTTGTGCGCTGCCCGATCTGTTCCGTCCGCTCCACCGCGTCGCCTACGGCTTGCTCCAGGAAGTCTGCGCCGGGATCGAGGAACACTCCGACTTGGCCTCAGCGCTCAAGAAAGCGATTGTCGACGACCCGCCTCATGCCCTCAGAGATGGCGGCGTTATTAGAGACGGTTTCGACCTCGAGTTGGATAAGCTCCGGGGCCAAGCGCGAGAAGGCAAAGCCTTCATACTCGATCTCGAGCGGACCGAGCGGCAGCTGGTCGA
>JAYROD010000347.1:0-3330 GCA_041911835.1 Fimbriimonadaceae bacterium
CCGCTTCCTTCTTCGCCAATGCCTGTTCCTTCTGCTTACCGGTCAGCCGACCGGCGACATTCAGATAAGCCTGGCGCTCATAGCGGCCCAAATTGAGGACTTCAAAGGCGCGGAAGGGTTTGCCACTGGCCTTTAACTCACGCTGCACTTGAATGAGCCGCTTACGAGTCGTATGAATCCCGAACTTGCCGAGGTCGGTGGCAATCCATTTGCGCCCGAGCTTTTCCGCCACGGCGGCAGTGGTGCCGCTGCCGCAGAAAAAGTCCGCGACGAGGTCGCCTTCGTTGCTGCTGGCTTTGATGATGCGTTCGAGCAGAGTTTCTGGTTTTTGAGTGGGATATGCGAGGCGTTCGGCGGCCTGCGAGTTGATTGGAGGAATATCGAACCAGTAGTTCTGAAGCGGAATCCCCTCCATCTCATTCAAGTATTGTTTCAATCGGGGAAATCCGGTTGTCGTGTAGTGGATGCGCTTCTCAGCCTCGAATCTCTCCATGTTGGCTCTTGAATAAGCCCAATACCGGCCGCGCGGTGGTCGCTTTCCTCTCCACTCGTAGTCTGTATCACCACCTGCCTTTGCTGCCGTGAGATCGGTTGACTTGAATCGCCGACCATCATTTTCGACATAGCTATACTTTGCTTCTACATATTCCGCGTCGTAGGGTTGAAATAGTTGATTCCATGTCCAAGTCTGACTCTTCGTTGAGTAGAAAATGGTGTCCGTAACTTTGCCAAACTGAGTCATTCCCTGCTTCGTGTCGCTGTGTGCGCTGCTGCGTTTCCACACAACTTCGCATTGGAAGTTTTGCGACCCAAAAACCTCGTGCAGCGCCAACCGAAGAAAGGAGTTCACCCGCCAATCGCAGTGAACGTAGATACTCCCCTCGCTGTGCATCAAATCGCGCATCAAGATCAGGCGTTCGTAGATCATGGCGATGAAGGAATCCGCGCCGCGCCCCCACGTATCGCGGTAGGCGATCTGTTCCAATAGATTCGGCTCCTTGTGGAAGGTCTCGCCGCCGATCTCGATGTCCATGCTGAAGTCCGCGCCCACGTCGAAGGGCGGATCGATGTAGATGAGCTTGAGCCCGCCGGCCTCTTCGATCTGGCGGCGGAGCGCGCCGCTCTTGAGGGACGAGAGAATCAGCTTGTTGTCGCCCCAAATGAGCTTATTGGTCCAGCCCTTGATCTGCCGCCCACCCAGGTCAAGATCCAACTCCCCGTCACGCTGCTCTTTCCGTGGCTCATCGATATGTTCAAGCGTTTGAAACGGCAGGATGGCGGTGCAGACTTCGCGGGTTTTGCCGTTCCACACCAGTTCAACCTCGCGTTTGTCGTCGAACAAGAGAAAGCGATACTTCTCCGGCAGCGGCTTGCCCTGCTCGATGAGCTTAACCAGGTCGCGCTTCTCGGCGTCGGAGAGGTCGTATTTCTCGCTATCGTGTGGACGTGGCATATCTCAGGTCTCTTTGGGTTTCCGGAACGACTCGTCAGTCGGTCGCCTTCGACCTCTATGGCTCGTCATTCCCGCGGAAGCGGGAATCCAGGAAGTCAGCAAATGCTCGGCCATAAGTCCCGCCATGTTGCGTTGGTCTTCTCGATTAACTCGATTTTCCACGCGCGATTCCACTTCTTGATGTGTTTCTCGCGCTGGATGGCTTGGCGCATGTCCTCATGTTGCTCGAAGAAAACAAGGTTGTGCACATGGTACGTCCGAGTAAAACCCGCGACGATATTCTGTTTATGTTCCCAGACACGCTTGACCAGGTCCGAGGTGCCTCCGACGTACAGCGTCCCGTTCCGCTTGCTCGCGAGAATGTAGACTGCGGGCTGTTTTGTCACCGCGCCACCACCCGTGGATTCCCGCTTTCGCGGGAATGACGGAGCGTCGAGAACCGCGATGCGCCCTGCTCGATAAGCTTAACCAGGTCGCGCTTCTCGGCGTCGGAGAGGTCGTAGTGGGCGGTTTCGCGGGCCATAGGACTCCAGTCCGAATCTAGTTGCTACCCTCTTTATTACCCTCTTTTTAAGGGTAGTACCCAATTCATCCGACCGGCAGCTGTCAATGAGCTCTTCCTTTAACTCTTTTCGGCGTTCGATTAGCTCTTTTCGCCCCGTCACTACCCAATTCATTACCCATTTGATTGGATAATACCCATTTCTACCGCCATGCCTTGGGCATAAATGGGCTAAGAACCGTTAGAAACAGAGTAATAACCGCCTCCTCATTACCCTCTTTCTCGAATTTGTCACCTTCGCCGGCGGGCGGCAGGCCACCATGCTTATCACGTGGCCGTTTCGTGATGTGATTATCACATCAACCCTTGTCACCCTCTATTCGCTCCCCTATTCGCTCCCATTGAGCGTCAGGACCTCGGCCCAAGCACTTGATCCTCCTCTGCTTCTTCAAATCGGCTAAGGCTCGCTGTAACGTGGGATAGCTGATCCCTGGACACACTCGTTTGAGATCGCCGACGGTAAAGCGCCCGCTCATCCTCGCGATCGCTTGCCGGACCATTTCCCGTTTGGCGCCCTTCGCCGAGGTAATCGTTCCCACCCTGCCCTCGAATTCCTTGAACGCCGCCGTCAGCATGCCGAGGAAATAATTCCACCAGGGGCGCAAATCGTGTTTGGCTTCATGCCAGCCCTGGGAACTATTCAGCAGCGCTTCGTAGTATGTTTCCTTGCTCTCTTCGACGATGCGCTCCAAGCTGATATAGCGGCCGGCCTGGTACAACAGCAACAGGGTCAGCAGCCGCCCGATCCGTCCGTTGCCGTCCCAAAACGGATGGATACATTCGAAGTCGAAGACGAAGGAAGCGATCAACAGCAACGGGTCTGTCTTCCGCTCATCCATCGCGCGGGCGAACAATATCATGAGCTGTCCCATGAATTCCGGTGTGGCGAGAGCCGAGACCGGCTGGAAGCGCACGATCTGACGGCCATCGGGAAGCACTTCGAGGATTGCATTGTCTTTCGATTTCCACGCGCCATCTGGCTCTCCGGTAAAGCGATACAGATCCCGATGCCAGCTCTTGATGAGATCAGTCGAGGGCCGTAATTTTTGGTGATTCACGTGGATGTCAGCCAGGACATCCCGGTAACCGGCGATTTCCTGCTCAGAACGGTCTCTCGGCCTGACCTTCTTGATGATCAGAGGCTCGATTCGGCCGGGCGCAACCGTAATCCCTTCGATGCGGTTGGACGACTCGGCGCTTTGGACCATGGCGACTCGCCGAAGCGTCTCGAGTACCTCGGGCGACTGCTCGTTATAGAGGCTCTGATGCCCTCGAAACTCCCCGATTGCCCGCATGGCCTGCAATAGCCCGTGAG
>JAYROD010000348.1:0-2045 GCA_041911835.1 Fimbriimonadaceae bacterium
AACGCCCTTGTGCCAGCCGAGGAGAGAAAGCTCACGGGCTTGGGCCTTATGGCGTTGGCGCACGAGGCCGAGGCGGTCACTGCGGTTAAGCGGAAGAAGCGGTTCACCGTGGTGATAGGGAACCCACCATACAGCAGCCTCTCCCAGAATATGGGGGATTGGATCAAGGCGCTCGTCAGACCCTTTCGGTCAATCGAAGGAGCGCCAATCGAGGAAAAGGGCAAGCGGAATCACCTTCAAGATGACTACGTGAAGTTCTTCCGACTGGCCTTGCTTCAATTGGAGGAGAGCGGTGCTGGCGTCCTTGGGCTGATTACGAACCATGGCTACCTATACAGCCCGACCTTCCGCGCCATGCGGCACTACATTCTGAACAGGATTTCGGGGGGCCGAGTCGTCGACCTCAACGGGAACGCCAAGCGCGATGACGCCACGAGGTTCCCAGGTGACGAGAATGTCTTTGACATTCAACAAGGGGTGGCAATCAGCATCGCTTGGATGACGCCGAGGAATGGGCCAGCCGTTCTCGCCCATGGAGCGCTCTTCGGTAGCCGAGCAGAGAAGACACGTATTCTCTCCACAGCCCCCGAATCGATCCGATTTCAAGCGATTCATCCAAGTCCTGACTACTATCTCTTTGAGTCCAGCGATGTCCAACGATTCCCTGAGTATCAGGAATGGGAAAAGCTTGACGAGGCGATGCCGTTTGGTGGTACCGGCGTCAAGACGAACAGGGATGACTTCGTCATCGACTTCGAGGACGCGCCGCTCCTTCGTCGAATGGAGATCTTCCGCGACCCGAGTGTGTCGGACGCAGAGGCTCAGAAGCGACTTGAGCTTGGCGAGAACTACACCTGGAAGATTCCGAAACAACGTCGGCTTTTTCGGGATGACCACGACCACGATCGACTTCGGGACATCGAGTACCGGCCTTTCGACCGACGTCGGATCTACTATCAACGTCACGTCGTTTATAACCCGCGCTTCGAGACGATGGCCCAGGCAAGCGAAGCGGGAGTCTTCCTTCTCCTTTGTCGGCAGCAGTTCGAGACAGGGTTTCGGCATGCCTTCGTGACGCGGAGAATGTTCGAGTGTTGCTTGGTGTCGGCCAAGAGCCGCGAAATTACCTCCGGGTTTCCCCTCTACGTATCGGGTCGAGAGGGCAGAAGCGCCTTGTTTCAGTCATCTCAGCGCGCGAATTTTTCAAGCGCCTTCCGCGATCGCTTGAAGGCAACGGCTGGGCTAGAAATCGCGGATGACGCCCCGTCTGCTGGCAGGCCAGACCATATACCTCCAGCCGCGGTCCTAGGATACTGCTACGCAATTCTTCACTCGCCTACATACCGGGAACGGTATGCCGAAAGCCTAAAGCTCGACTTTCCTCGGATTCCTCTTCTAAAGAACAGGGAATTGTTTAGCTCTCTCGAGCGGCTGGGAAACGATCTGATTGCCCTCCACCTTCTGGAGTCGCCCAGGCTGGAGATGCACATCAGCACCTACATGGGACACCCGAACCCTGAAGTCGGGAGAGTGGGATGGTCCGCTGAGACAGTTTGGCTTGACCTCCCCACCCCAAAGAAGGGCCAGTCGCCCGAGCTGGGGACAACAGGGTTCCGCGACGTGCCCAAAGAGGTATGGAGCTTCGAGATCGGCGGCTACCAGGTCTGTGAGAAGTGGCTCAAGGATCGGAAGGGCCGCACGCTCTCTCCTGACGACATTGCGCACTATCAGAGGATCGTGGTCGCGATCGCCGAAACCATCCGCCTAATGAAGGAAATCGACAAGGTCATCGAGGCGCATGGCGGCTGGCCGAGGGCCTTTCAGATCGCCGGGGCAAAGGCGGCAGCGGACGGGATACTTCCGTTTCGGCGAGTCGACGAACCGAAGGCCGAGGAACGCTGGGTCACGTGTCTGCCGCTGGTGCCCTTCGAGGTGGCTGCGGGCGTCTTCGGCGATCCGCAGAATATCGACGAAAGTGATTTCGAATGGGTGGCGGTGGACGCTCGTCATGCTTTGCGTCGCGGCATGTTCGTCGCCCAGGTCGT
>JAYROD010000349.1:0-7981 GCA_041911835.1 Fimbriimonadaceae bacterium
AATCAGGCGAATGGCCAAGTGGGAAGCTTATGCTGGAGCGGCTTGTCTGAACGATAGCCCAACTCGTACTCCGCCTGCATGAGAGTATGAATCTCATGCGTGCCCTCATAGATCATCGCGCCGCGCGAATTTCGGAAATAACGCTCAACGGGGAATTCGTCGCTGTAGCCATAGGCGCCATGGATCTCGATCGCCTTGTTCGCCGCATCAAAGGCAGCCGCGCAGTTGGTCCACTTGGCCAGGGAACACTCGCGAGTATGGCGTTGCCCTGTGTTCTTCATCCAGCCCACCTTGTAATACAGCAGCCTCCCGATTTCCCGACCTTGAACCATCGAAGCGATCATTTGCTGGACTAGCTGCTTCTTGCCGATGGGTTCGCCGCCGACCATCCTTTCCTCCGCATACTTGGTGGAGCTATCCAGACATGCCTGAATGATTCCGACCGCTCCTGAAGCGACCGTGTAGCGTCCGTGATCGAGGGCCGACATGGCCACCTTGAAGCCGTCCCCCTCGGTGCCAAGCATGTTTTCGGCAGGAACACGCATATCCTGGAAGAAGATTTCGCCCGTGTTGCCGGCTCTGACTCCCAGCTTGCCGTGAATGGGCCGGCTAGAAAATCCAGGAGTGGTTCGATCGACGATGAATGCGGCGAATCGCCTTGAGTCTCCAGCGGAAGCGTCCCCGGAAGCAAGCCGGGTGATCACGAGGAACTGATCGGCATAGTCTGAGAGGCTGATCCAGGCCTTTTGGCCGTTAAGGACATAAGCGTCGCCATCCTTCCTTGCGGTCGTTTTGATGTTCGCAGCGTCAGATCCCGCATTCGGCTCCGTTAGCCCAAACGCCCCGATCTTGGTTCCCTTGGCAAGATCCGGCAGCCACCGTTGTTTCTGCTCTTCCGTGCCCCATTGCATGAGGGTCAGACAGTGCAGGCCACTATGAACGCTCATGACGACCCGAGCGCTCGTGTCAGCCCTTTCGAGCTCCTCGCAGACGATGCCGAGAGAGATGTAATCCGTGTCGCTGCCACCGTACTTTGCTGGAATGCTAACTCCCAGCATGCCGGCCTGGCCCATTTTGTCTAGGGTGGCCCGGTCTGATTTCGCCTCTCGATCTCTCTCTCTCAAACCAGGGAGAATCTCGCTCTGTCCAAAACGAAAGGCGGACTCGCGAATCATCTCGTGCTCGGTCGAAAGGGAGAAGTCCATGAGTTCAATTGTACCGGCAGGAACCTCCTTTCGCCGAGCGGCTGATGGTCGGACCCCGAGTTTCAACGTCTCACGACCGATATCTTGCAGTGGGAGGAACTTCGGGAATTCGCGCCGAAGTAGCCTTGCAACATGAGAGTTTGCGTCCTCTTAGCCGCCATGCTGCCTGCCCTTGTGATCGCGCACGGTGAAACGGCTCTAACTTCTCCGTCAAAAGCTCGGCAAACAGCGCCGATCACGGGTTCCTTCTTCGACGCCATCAAGCCTCGCGCCCTGGGACCCACGACGATGGGTGGCCGAATCATGGATCTTGCAGTCTATGAGAAGGAACCCCGAATCTTTTATGTCGCCACCGCTTCAGGTGGACTTTGGAAGACGGAGAATGCCGGGATCACACTATCGCCCGTTTTCGAACGAGAGACCTCCATTGCATTGGGAGCGGTCACCGTGTCCCAGTCTGACCCGAACTTGGTATGGATTGGAACCGGGGAGCGCGATTCTCGTAACTCCACTTCTTGGGGTGACGGCGTCTACAAGTCGACCGACGGCGGCAAGACTTGGACGAACATGGGTCTGAAAGACAGCAAGCAGATCAGCCGCATCGTGATCGACCCGCGAAACAACGACGTCGTTTATGTCGCCGCCCTTGGACACCTCTGGGGCGCCAACGAGGAGCGAGGGGTTTACAAGACCGACGATGGTGGGAAGACCTGGAAGAAAATCCTCGACGGTGGCGATAAAGTTGGTGCAGTCGACCTGCAGATGGACCCGAAGAACCCGAACACGCTGCTTTGTGCCATGTGGGCTCGGCTCCGATTTCCTTACAACTTCATCAGCGGCGGTCCGGGATCGGGGCTCTTCAAGACGACGAACGGCGGAAAGTCTTGGAAGCAAATCACGAAGGGCCTTCCTGAGGGACCGACGGGCCGAATCGGAATTTCCTATTTCCGAAAGGATCCCAAGATAGTCGTCGCGACCGTCGAAAACAAGGACGGAGGCACCTTTAGGAGCGAGGACGGCGGCGAAAGCTGGACGAAAGTGAACAGTCTGAATCCTCGGCCATTCTATTTCAGCATGCCTCGCCAGGATCCCAATGACGTCAACCGAATTTACTTGGGCGCCGTCAGCCTGCACTATACAGATGATGCTGGCAAAACCTTCCGCACGATGCCATACGCCGTGCACCCAGACCACCACGCGATGTGGATTGATCCGAACGATTCCAACCACTTCATCGTGGGCAACGATGGTGGCGTCTCGCAAACCCGCGACCGAGGCAAAAGCGTCGAGCATTTGGATTTCATGCCCGTCGGCCAGTTCTACGCCGTAGCGTTCGACAATCGGAAGCCTTATTACGTGTATGGCGGGCTGCAGGACAACGGCTCTTGGGGTGGACCGACCCAGACTTCGAGGGGCGGAGTGGCCTTCTACGACTGGTACGGGGTCGGCGGAGGCGATGGATTCCATGTCCAATGCGACCCCAACGACTGGAGGACGCTCTACACAGAGAGCCAGGGAGGCGCGGTACAGCGAATCAATCAGGAGACCGGCGAAACGCGATCCATCCGGCCACGCGGTGATGCGAACGAACGGCTGCGGTTCAACTGGTCGACGCCGATTTTCCTGAGTCCGCACAACTCGAAAACCGTCTATATCGGCAGCAACCGACTCTTCAAGAGCGTCGACCAGGGTGATCACTGGAAGGCAGTGAGCCCTGATCTGACAACCAATGATCCAGCCAAGCAAAAGCCCGGGCAGGGAAGTGTTACTCCGGAAAACACGGGCGCTGAAGTCTATTGCACGATCATCACGATTAGCGAATCGCCCCTGAAGCAAGGGGTGCTCTATGTCGGCACGGACGATGGACTTGTGTGGATGAGCCAGAACGATGGAGAAAGCTGGACGAACGTCACGCCGAACATCCCTGACTTGCCGAAATTCACTTGGTGCTCGCGAGTGACCGCGAGCAAGTACGCCGAGGGTCGAGTGTACGCGACATTTGACGGACATCGCAACGACGATTACAACCCCTACGTGTACGTCAGCGAGGACTATGGAAAGACTTGGGCCAAGCTGAGTAATGGCCTCCCGGTGAATCACGTGTGTTACGTCATCAAGGAAGGGCAGCAGAACGGCGACCTGCTGATTCTAGGAACTGAAATGGGGATGTATTTCAGCCTCGATCGCGGTCAGAACTGGGTTCGGTACAACAGCAACGGATTCCCGAACGTCAGGACAGACGATGTGACGATCCATCCACGCGATCAGGACTTGATCGTTGCCACACATGGACGAAGCCTTTGGATCATGCCGATCAGTGGACTCGAGCAGATGACCAAGGACAACATGGACAAGGAAGCCTTTCTCTGCGCTCCGGCGCCGACCTATCTGCTCGGAAGAGTCGCGCAGCCAGATTGGGATGGCAACCGGGTGTTCGTTTCTCCGAATACACAACCATCGGCGACCATCTTCTATTACTTGAAAACCGCACAGACGGGCGACGTGAAAATTTCGATTTCCGACGTCGTCGGCAATCAACTTGCCGAACTCGACGGCTCGAAGAACGCAGGACTGAATTCGGTCGTTTGGAACGTTCGTGGACGGACAAGGGTTCGTGGCGGCGACTATCGCGTGACGCTCAAGGTCGGAGGCAAAGAGTACGTGCAGCCGCTGAGGATTGAAGACCTCGCAGGAGGGACGGTCCTGGGCGGACGCGGCGGAAGCGAATCCGAGGATGGCGACGGCGGAGAACGGAAGTAGGTGCGTCCGGCGACCCGGTCTGCAGGCGCTCTCGTCGCGCTCTTAGGGGCTGTCTGGGCCACGTCGCAGGAGGTCGAGCCCGACCAACCTCCTCGGGCAACCGTACAGCTCTCCAAGAAGGAGCAGAAAAAGAAGTTCCACCTCCCGACCGTTCGCGGGATGGACGGGGAAACGAGGCTTAAGGGTTACGACCAGCGACTGAAACTCGAGGCGGAATCTCCCTTTATGGGAATCCCATGGCGAAACGTTGGTCCTGAAGAACAATCGGGAAGAGTCATCGACTTCGAATCCCCAAAAGGGAAGCCCGGCATCATGTACGTCGCATTTGCCACTGGCGGATTGTGGAGAACGGAGAACGACGGTGATTCATGGACCCCGTTGTTCGATCATGAGAGCGCCTTTGCCATTGGTGATGTCGCAATGACGGACGATGGCAAGACAATTTGGGTCGGAACTGGGGAGAACAATAGCCAGCGCACAAGCTATTCAGGAACCGGCGTGTTCAAGAGCACCGATGAAGGGAAGTCCTGGTCCAATATGGGTCTGCACAACTCCCATCGCATTGGGAGGATTGTGATTGATCCGAAGAACCCCAACATTGTGTACGTCGCGGCGATCGGGGCGCTGTATAGCTCGAACCCCGAGCGAGGCGTCTTCAAGACGGTCGACGGGGGCAAAACGTGGTCGTCGATTCTGTCGCTCGGCGACCAGACCGGAGCCATCGACCTTGCGATGGATCCCCGAAATCCGGAAGTGCTCTATGCGACAACTTGGACCCGTGACAGGCGAGCCTGGGATTTTCTTGAGTCGGGGGAAGGCAGCGGGGTCTATAAGACAAACAATGGCGGCAAATCTTGGACGAAACTGGCAGGTGGACTCCCAGAGGGAGATGCCCTCGGCCGTGCGGGAATCGCGATCGCCCCTTCCAAGCCGGACACCGTTTACCTGTTCATAGACAACGAACTGCCCGATCCACACCCCGAGAATCGGGACGAATTCACGCCAAGCGGCATTCTGACGGCGCAGCGCTTCAAGTTGCTCAACAACGAGCTCTTCCCGAAGGTCGATCACGAGGTCCTTGCTCGGTTTGCGCGAACGTACCTCCCACAAGACACGAAAATTGACGACATCCTACAGCAAATGAAGGACAAGAAGATGACGGTTGACGATGTCGCCGAGCTCATGAAGAAGCGAAATCCGTCCGTCTTCGTCCAGCCGCCTCTCGAATCCGAACTCTACAGAAGCGATGACGCAGGGAAGTCCTGGCACAAGACGCACGAGGGCATCCTAGGACTCGATGCTGTCGGATATGGCTATTACTGCGGCCGGGTCGTCGTCAGCCCGCACGATCCAAATCTGCTGTACGTCACGTCGGGTGAACTGGTCCGAAGCGCGGACGGCGGCAAGACCTGGGAAGGAGCTGGCCGAGGTATGCATCCGGATTTCCATGCCGTGTACTTCGACCGTACGAATCCGTCGAAAGTGTGGATCGGAAACGATGGCGGTCCGTATGTCACGCTCGACGGAGGGAAGCATTGGAGATCGCTCAATAACATTCCTGTCGGTCAATTCACGACGATTGCCGTGGACAACAAGATCCCATACAACATCTATGGCGGTTTGCAGGACAATGGGACTATGAAAGGTCCGTCCACCTATGTGCCGGGCCGATCAGATCCCGGCCTATGGACCAGCATCGGAGGCGGGGACGGGGCCACCGTCGTGGTTGACCCGCGCGACAACGGCGTCGTCTACACAGGTTCACAATTCGGCGCGCAGGGTGCATTCGATTCGACGACGGGCGCACGCTGGTCACTCAGGCCATCGCCAGGCAGAGGAGAACCGCCGCTTCGATTCAACTGGGTGTCACCCCTCATCGTATCGCCTCATCATCCGGACATTTTGTACTTCGGAGGCAACAAGCTGTTCCGGTCCCTGAATCAGGGAAAGAACTGGGAGACGCTCAGCCCTGACCTCACCAAGAACAAGCCTCAGGGCAATGTGCCGTTCGATACGATCAAGGACATCAGTGAAAGTCCGTTCAAGTTCGGGCTCGTTTATGTTGGGTGCGACGACGGCTCCGTCAAGGTGACCAAAGATCATGGCGCGACCTGGACCGACATCTCGACTCCGCAGCCCGACAAGTGGGTAAGCCGTGTGGTTGCGAGCAAGTGGGATCCGGCTACTGTATACGTCTCGCAAAGCGGCTATCGAGAGGACGATTTCAACCCTTATCTATGGAAGTCCACGGACTATGGAAAGACCTGGACCTCGATAGTCGGAAATTTACCGACCGAAACGATCAACGTGATCCGCGAAGACCCGCAGGACAAGAAGCTGCTTTACGTGGGAACGGATCTCGGAGTCTACGTCTCCCTCGACGGGGGCAGCTCATGGCTGCCTTATGGAGGGGGCATTCCTCGCACGCCGGTGCACGATATCGCCATTCAGGTGCGGGAAGACGAAATGGTCATCGCCAGCCATGCGCGGAGCGTGTGGGTCGTCCCACTCAAGTGGATTCGACAGCTTGACAAGGAATTCACAGAGAAGGACCTCTACCTCTGGCCGGTCAGCGACACCACCCGTACGGCTCGGTGGGGCTATGCGCCCCGCGAACAATGGGACAGTTCCCAACCTCCTGCTCCTATCGTCCAGGTTCAGGCTTGGTGCCATTCTGGAGGAAAAGGCGTGCTCTCGGTCAAAGACAAGGATGGAAAGGTTGTGAAGGCCAAGGACGTGGACCTCGTCAAGGGATACAACTTCTTGACGTTCGATGTCGAGCTGAAGCCGCCTGGCGTTCGCAAAGGGGTTCCGACACCCCGCGAGATCAAATCGGCCGAGGATGCCACGAAGGACCCGCGTGCGGACGAAAGGGCGCAATACTTGCCGGTCGGTGACTATTCAGTCGAGCTCAAAATGGGGGACAAGACAATCAGCGCTCCGTGGAAGATCGTATCAGGAGCATAGCTTTCGAGGCTCCGGCGGCAGTTTGGGGGAAGAGCAGTAGCCTTCTTCTAATCCAATATATTCATAATAATGATTATCGGAAATACTGCTGAACCTGAGAGAAGGGCCGGGGAGGGGTCTTAGCTGGCTATAGCCGACTGGCCATTGTCGCTCAAGCTCTGCTCCAGCGTATCTGCGAAGTTCTCGCAGATGTGAAGCAAGTCGTCGACCGCGGCCGGCTTTTCGCCGCTCCTGGATCGAAGCCAGAAGAAAGCGGCGATCCCAAGACCAAGCGCGAGGCCGGCTGTCAGCAAGGGCCACGCGATGTTTTTCGGGTCTTTTTCGACATCGGTACTCATCTGTTCACCAAAATTTGACGCTACTAATGGCTTCGGCGTTCGAGCCTCGGACCTATAGACCCAAAGACGGATTTTCGGGCTCATTTGACTCTGGTGCACGACCAGGCCATCGAAGGCGCCCGCTGGTAAACTGTTGTCTTCCCATGTTGGACTCTCTCACGAAGCGCCTGAGCGGCATCTTTTCTGGGCTCCGCCGTAAGGGACGCCTCTCCGAGTCCGATGTAAACGAGGCCCTCCGCGAAGTGCGCGTCGCCCTGCTTGAAGCGGACGTGAATTTCCAGGTCGCCAAAGAGTTCATCGCACGGGTGAAGGAAAAGGCGGTCGGAGAAGATCTGTTTGAGAGTCTAACGGCGGATCAAACACTCGTCCGAATCGTTCGCGATGAACTGACCGAAACGCTGGGTACAGCCGAGACGCCGTTCCGCTGGTCTCCAAGCCCTCCAACCGTAATCCTGCTCTGCGGCCTCCAAGGTTCAGGCAAGACAACCACGGCTGCGAAGCTGGCTAAGTGGCTCCAAGGTCAGGGCAAGAAGCCGATTCTAGCCGCCTGCGATATTCAGCGGCCCGCCGCTGTCAAGCAGCTGGAAGTACTGGGAGAACAAGTGGGGGTGCCTGTCTACACCAAGCTCGATGGAACTTCCCCGGTAGAAATTGCCCGGCAGGCGTTGGAGAGAGCTCGCTACTTGATGATGGACACCCTCATCGTCGACA
>JAYROD010000350.1:0-1579 GCA_041911835.1 Fimbriimonadaceae bacterium
AAGCGACCTGGGACGAGGCGCTGGAACTCGGTCAGCAATACGGCTTCCGCAACGCGCAAGTCTCGGTCGTCGCCCCCACCGGCACGATCGGCCTGGTCATGGATTGCGACACCACCGGCATCGAGCCCGATTTCGCGCTGGTGAAATTCAAGAAGCTCGCAGGCGGCGGCTATTTCAAAATCATCAACCAATCTATCCCCAACGCCCTCACTAAACTCGGCTACAACTCCGAACAGATCGAGGACATCGTCAGCTACTGCGTCGGAAGAAAGACACTCACCGGCGCGCCTTACATCAATCCCGAATCGCTGAAAGCAAAAGGCTTCACGCCCGACGCAATCAGCAAAATAGAAAAGGGATTAGAAAACGCATTCGAGCTCCAATTCGCATTCAACAAATGGACCCTCGGCGAAGATTTCTGTCGCGAGTATCTCGGCTTCACCGACGAGCAGCTCAACGATTGGAATTTCAACATGCTCGAGACACTTGGATTTACAAAGGAAGAAATCCAAGAAGCCAACGATTACGTCTGCGGCACCATGACCATCGAAGGTGCACCGCATCTCCGCCTCGAGCACTATCCCGTCTTCGATTGCGCAAACAAATGCGGCCGAACGGGCCAGCGATTCATCAGCGCCGAAGGCCACATCCGCATGATGGCCGCCGCCCAGCCCTTCCTCAGCGGCGCGATCAGCAAAACCATCAACCTGCCCAGCAACTGCACCATCGAAAACATCGACGCCGCCTACATGCTCTCATGGAAACTCGGCCTCAAAGCCAACGCGCTCTATCGCGACGGCAGCAAACTCAGCCAACCGCTGAACTCCTCCACCGACGACGCAGCCGCGGCCATCTTGGAAGCAAGTCTTGACGAAGTTGGCAGTTCGCAGTTGGCAGATGGCAGTCAATCTCCGGATTCCGATCTGCTCACTGCCAACAGCCAACTGCTCACTCCTGCTCTCTCCGCCGCCCAAAAACTCGTCTACCGCTACATCGCCAAACGCAGACTCATGCCAGGCCGCCGCAGAGGCTACACCCAAAAAGCCAGAGTCGGAGGACACAAAGTCTATATCCGCACCGGCGAATACGACGACGGATCGCTCGGCGAAATCTTCATCGACATGCACCGCGAAGGCGCCGCATTCCGTTCGCTCATGAACTGTTTTGCGATCGCGATTTCACTCGGCCTGCAATACGGCGTGCCGCTCGAAGAGTTCGTCGAGGCGTTCGTCTTCACGCGGTTCGAGCCGAACGGCAGCGTCCAAGGCCACGACAACATCAAGATGTCCACCAGCGTCATCGACTACATCTTCCGCGAACTCGCGCTGTCCTATCTGGGCCGCACCGACCTCGTGCAGGTCAAGCCCGAAGATTTGCGCGGCGATGCGATGGGCAAACCGTCGCAGCTGCCCGACTTCGATGAGGAAGAAGAGGGCGAGGAAGTTGTCGGCGCCGCCCCCGGCCACGCCCACGATGAGCACACGGCGAAAGGATTTAATGGCAATGGAAATAAGAAGGAGGAGGAGTCTCCCTCTGCCAATCCACAATCGCCAATCCACAATCCCCAATCTGCCGGTCC
>JAYROD010000351.1:0-2436 GCA_041911835.1 Fimbriimonadaceae bacterium
AAGCGGTCTTTGTCGGGCGTGTCGGGCGCGCCTTCATACATGACGACCGTGGCGGCGTTCGCCATCGGGCCGTAGACGACGTAGCTGTGTCCCGTGACCCAGCCGATGTCCGCCGTGCACCAGAAAACGTCGTCGTCCTTGAGGTCGAACACCCACTTCGAGGTAGCGAGCACGCCGGTCATGTATCCGCCGGTTGTGTGGACGATGCCTTTGGGCTTACCGGTCGAGCCGCTCGTGTAGAGGATATAGAGCAGATCCTCGCTGTCCATCGGTTCGCATGGGCAGTCCGTGGATTGCTGGGGGACGATGTCGTGCCACCAGACGTCTCGTCCCGATAGCACCGCCGCCTCGCCTGCCCTTTGAAGCACCAGCGCCTTCTCGATCGTCGGGCAGCCCATCGCCAGCGCCTCGTCCGTGATCTTTTTGAGATGCACGACCGACCCTCGCCGCCAGCCTCCATCCGCTGTGACGACCACCTTCGCTCCGGCATCGTTGATGCGCTCATGCAGCGACTCAGCGGAGAACCCGCCGAACACCACCGAATGCGCCGCTCCGATGCGCGCGCAAGCCAGCATCGTCATTGCCAATTCCGGCACCAGCGGCATGTAGAGGCACACGCGGTCGCCCTTCTTGACTCCCAAACTTTTCAGCGCGTTGGCAACTTTTGAGACCTCGTCCTTCAGCTCGGCATAGGTGTAGGTGCGCTCATCACCCGGCTCGCCTTCCCAAATGATCGCCCGCTTATCTCCCTTCCCTTCGAGAACATGCCGATCGACGCAGTTGAAGCACGCATTGAGCTTCCCGCCAACGAACCATTTGGCGTACGGCACGCGCCAATCCAGAGCCTTCGACCAAGGCGCAAACCAATGCAGCTGCTGAGCCCATCCCTCCCAAAACGCCACCGGATCGGCCGCCGCCTCGTCATAAATCGCCGGGTTGGAAACGTTGGCCTGGGCGATAAATTCCGGAGATGGGGCAAACGTACGGGACTCGTCGAGAAGGGTCTGAATGGTGCTGGACATGGGTTCACCTGAAGCGTCGTCCGAATTCGCAATCCTGACGCCGACTTTCTATCGATTTTAGCGTAAGCTATGCGCCAGGCCGATGGTGCTGAGGGTAGAAATCGACCGTTTCGCGGAGGAGGTCCGAGCCAGGCTCGAGGCCAAGGAATGCTATGTCGCTCCTTGGGGGCCTGGTTCTCTGGCGACGGCAGGCAACGCCGACCGTCAACTGATCCTCGCCGCCTTCAGTTCCCACAGCGTCGAAGCGACGACCCAAGAGCTCACGAAGAGCGGACTTTCCGTTCATTCGGGCCATTGGGCGCTCACCGTCGAAGACATGATCGAGGCTCAACCCAAAGTCCCCTATATCGGGGCCGTGGCATATCGAAGCAAAGATCAGAAGCCCGGGCTGTGGCTCGACGCCTATCCGACCGAACCGTCGCCGGGCGAAGTGCTCATGGCCATCTTCAACGAATTCCAGGAAACCGGAGATTTGGCGGAGGTCTCATTCGAAGACTTTATGAAAGGCGCGCACCCCAACGTTGTCATCATGACGCCCGACCAAATCGGCAGGTTCCTGCAACAAAAGGAGCCTGAATGCTGACGGGGGAGCGCATAACGGCTTAGACAATCGAAAACAAGCAAGGAGATATCGATGAAACGACGATTTTGGATCTGGATTCCCGTGGCGATGATCGCCATAGCGGCTTGCGCATGTGGCAAAAAGGACGAGGCGGGCGGCGATCAAGCCACGAACCAACCCCAAACGCCCCCATCTACGACCGGAACGCCCCCCGCGGCCAACCCGACGACAACCGAACCCGCAGCCGGCAGCGGCTTTGCAAAGGTGCAGCCAATCTTCGCTGAGAACTGCGTGAAGTGCCATGGCGGAGCTTCGCCGAAGGGGGGCATCGACCTATCGAGCTACGCCTCGGTCATGAAGGGCGGCTCTGAGGGCCCTGTCGTCGTTGCAGGGAATCCCGACCAAAGCAAAATCGTGATGGCACTCAAGGGCGCTCCGGGTGTCAAGAAAATGCCGATGATGGCCGCCCCGCTAGCGGACGATAAGATCGCCATCATTTCGGACTGGATCAAGGACGGCGCGAAAGAGAACTGAGCCGGAAATAGCCCAAAACGCGAGAGTTAAGGCTCGCCGAGTATGAAGAGGAGCGCCCTTACGGAGCGGCGCTCCTTTTCTTATTGGCCTAGGATCGCCGGGCCTCAAGAGCGCTTGTACTCCTTAAGCTGGACACCTTTATGCAGACTTGGCGGGCTGCGCCGTCTGCGCAAGAATGGTGATGCGAGCCGCCCTGAGATCATAAGCGGGGCCGGAATGAAATTCGTCGATGCCCAAAGGAGGTGTGCGATGAACTCAGCGTCTGTGCGGATACCGAAAAGGCCACCGACCAAGCGAGTGGATCAATCCCTGAAGCCA
>JAYROD010000352.1:0-6215 GCA_041911835.1 Fimbriimonadaceae bacterium
TGAAGGTTGCCGTCCACCCGATCCGCCGTTACGTCGTACCCCTGATAGCTGAATCGCACGTTTCCATTGGCGATAATTCGGTCTCCGTCCCGGGAAAACTGGTCCGCGGATCGCACCAAGATCGTCTTGGGGTCCACCGGCTGCTCCTGCAGTTTCGAACTTGGCAGCGGCCTTTGTCCGGTTGGTACGGGAAAGCCAGCCGCCTCAAGCGGGTTCGAAGACGGCGGCTTCTTGCCAGTGCTCTTCTGTTTGATGAGTTCAAACGCTGCCGATACGGCGGGCGCCAGCTGTTGGGATGATGCGCCGACAGAAAGTGTGAGCAAGCCGAGGGCCAGCCAACTCCTCACTCGGACCTCCGAAGCGCAATCAACCCGAGCAGAAAGAAGAGGATATTCGGGAGCCACGCAGCCAGCCAGGGCGGAAGCCAGCCGTTGGGACCAAAGATTTGTGTCGAGATGATGTAAGCGTTATAGTACAAGAAAACCAGAATAATACTTAACAAAACACCCATGAATGGTCCCGCTCGCGACAGCCTTACGGCAAACACGGGCCCGGTTAGGGCGAAGACAAAGCATGCCGCGGGCACTGCAAATCGGACGTAATATTGGATCTGTTGTGAAGTGGTATCGCGCGCCTGCTTCTTCCCTTCGTTGATCGCCTTGGCAAGTTCCTGCAGGCTCAGTTCCTCCGCCTGAGGCGGCAAGAAGAGTTCTTGGAGGTTGATCGGCTCGTTGATCACCAGGTCGTCGCGAGAGCTCGCGCTCATGAGTTGATCGCCTTTCAGAACCCGGACGTAGGGATTCTTCATCGTCCAGATGCCGTCCTTGTACGTGCCCAGGTCTGAAGTCGTGAGCCAGATTTCACCGGGCCGCGGTCTTTCGATCAGCATGATGCCTGAAAGTTGTAGTTCTGAGCCCTTTCCTCTAGAAACCGTTCCGAAAGAAGCCGCATAGTTCTTGAGATAGACGACCAGGTTAGACTTAAATTCCGGCGAGGCGGCCAAGACGGCAAGTTCACTCTGAAGCTTGCGCCAGGCCTTCTCGGATTCCGGCATGACCTTTTCGACAATGAAAAAGTTGCCGATCCCCACCAGGAAGCCGAGCAGTGCGACTGGAACGACGACTCGCAGAATCGAAACGCCTATGCTTCGAATGGCCGTGAGCTCAGATTCTCGCGCAAGTCGTGACATAGCCAGTGAAGACGCTAACGCCATTCCAACCGGCAGGGTCATGCTCAGGAAGTTGGGCGTCTTCAGAAGAATCAGCTTGGCGACTGCAATAGCTGGCACAGCGCTGATTCGGAATGTCTTGAATTCGAAGATCAGCATGTTGACCTGGAACATCAGGACGACCGCAAGTGTGCCGATCAAGAATGGGATCGCCATCTCGCGGAGGATGTATTTGTCCAGTGTCTTCAATGGATGTGGCCTCCAGCCACTCTGCGGAACGCTAACAGCAGGACCGTTCCCGCAATGGCGACCTCCACGAGGATGAGAAGCATGCTAATTGCCGGATCGAAGTTCGAGACGGTGAGGGGGATTGCGATGAGCAACAAAACTGCAGCAAACCAAAAGGCGACGACTCTGTGCATCGTCGATGGTTCCAACCACCTGCCCTTTGCGTAATCAAGCAAGAAGGGAGCGGCGCATTTCGAGCAATAAATCACGCCCGGGGGGTTCAGGGTGCCGCAACGAAAACAAGGCAATTCCCTGAAATGCTTAGGTTCGGTGGTGTCCAGCTTCCATTGCCGCAACATTCTTGCCTCGTCCTGAAAATACGTCGGAGGAACGCCTTTGAGGGCCTCTTCCGCGATCACGATCGCATGGCCGCACACGCCTCTGTCGTAAAGTACCCGCGCCAACCGAAGGTTCGCCGCCAAGTTGTTCGGCTTTTCGTCGAGCATCTCGTAGGCGCGTTCCACTTGTTCAACATCTAATTGAGCCAAAGCGTGCCGATTGGCGATTCTTCTAACCGCCGGAAACGCGACGATCGTGCTGGTGGCTGCGATGAGCAAATAGGGAGCGATGTCTGGATTTGGCACGAAGACCGTCATGCCGCCCAACGTCAAGCCCGCGGCGATGCCCAAGAATCCGAAGCCGGCATCGATGTCTCCTTGCACCATCCAGTGAATCATGGCGATGACCCAAATGGCAATCGGAACCCATACCAGACAACCGGCTGCAAATGCCCAAGGATGGGCAGCAACACGTTCCGAGAACGTCATGACGGTCCTAACGAATTCCCTGCTTCACAATCGTTGTCAGCGGGGAGCGGGTCATCTGGATCTGAAGATGCGGCTTCGGATGAAGGTGACTTAGAACCTTCACCTCGACCCTTAAACTTGAACCGAGGCTCTGTTCCGTTGAGCAGGCGCTTCACATTGGCTCGGTGTCGATAGATGATGAAGACCGTAAGCGCGGCATAGATCAGCGCAATCGACAGGGGTAGATGGAGCGCGAAACCAGTCACGCCGAGGGCTACGGCAGCAGCAATGCTCGAGAGGCTCACGTACCGAGAAATGGCAAACACGACGATGAAGCTCCCCAACACGATTGCAGCCACCAACGGCGCGCTCCCAAGAAGCGCTCCCAAACCGGTGCTGATTCCCTTTCCGCCCTTAAATTTGAGGAACGGTGAGAGCGTATGACCCACGATCGCAGCAACACCGCAGCCCAGGGAAACCAGCGGGTCTCCCGTTAGCCAATGGCCCAACATGGCCGGCGCCAAACCTTTAAGCACGTCGAGAGCGAACACGGTTGCACCGATTCCGGGCCCCGCTGCCCGCCAAACGTTCGTGGCTCCGGGGTTGCCGCTCCCGACGCTGAAGATATCGATCCCCTTCATTCGCGTCAAGATCACTCCGAACGGGACCGAGCCGATCAAATAGGATCCCAAGATCAGCAGGACAATCAGCATCTATCGTTTCAAACGCTCCAATGCTTCGGCATAAATGGAGCGTACCGTCTGGCGAAGCCGCCCGTGGCTGTCTTGCAGATCGCCGCCACTCCGAGCCCCAAAGTTGGCAGATAGCGTATCGAGTGTCGCACCAGGCTCGGGGAACAGTCCGTCCTTCACTCCGAGCAGAGCAAGCCGATCCCGAATCGATCGAAATGAAACGTTTGCCCTCAGCAGAGTTTCTGCCTCGGTCGCGCCTATCGCGGTCTTGTCCACAAGGTACTCGAGCCTTGGACGGAGTTGCGCCGATATCGGCTTTTCAGGTGGGTCCCTGAATAACAGGAGTTGAACCAGCCAATCAATGTCATCGAGGCCCCCAGATCCTAGCTTCAAATGGCGCGCATTCTGCGAGCTCGAGACGCGCTCAGATTCGATTCGCGCTTTCATGGCGATCAGGTCGGCAAATTGATCTTCCTCGCGAGCATGGGCATAGGCCGCCCGGTGCATCTCTTGAGCCCATAGGGAAACATTCACTAAGGGCCGATTTCTGGCCAAAGCGAACCGCTCCCAACTCTCCATGGTTCCTTCGGAATACTGCCGCAACCCATCCAAAGTCGCGACCAGCATGCCCTTTCTACCTTCTGGCCGTAACCTGAGATCGACCTCGAATGGGGCGCCCTCGTTACGCATGACCTGCACGTCGGCGAGCAGATCCTGAGCAACTCGCTCGGCGGCGGTGTGATCCTCGCGGCTCGCCACAGCGAACAAAAGGTCGATATCGGAATCCACTCCCATCTCCTTGCTCGCCGCGCTGCCCAGAACGATTGGCACGAGGTTCCGGTCGGACAAACAAAGGCAGCGGATGGTTTGATCTGCGAGTTCGGCAAGCAACTCGCCCAGATCGGGTTCATCGCCGAGCGTCCACTGAGCGCAGGCCCTCAACCACTCGTGGCGATACCACCGAGCGAGGGCAACGACATTGCCTTGAGGAGGCGACTGACGCTCTGGGAAATCTCCGGTCAGGATTTCCTCTGTCAACGTCGGTAATGCCCGCAGGCCATCGATCAGTCTCGGAGCGGCGGCGACGAGGAGTTCTGCTCTGGCAGATGCGAGGTCATCGGAGGCAAGCCATCCGTAATAAGCGCCAGCTTCCGGCAAATCGTCGAGCCATCGCGAGAGCAACTCCGGATGGTCCGAAAGCGATAGCAATGACTCTCTGGGGTCAGTCTGCGATTCCTGCGCTTCAGGCTTGGTGAATTGAGCATCGAATCGGCCCCGGATCGCCAGCCTTGTCGCGCCGAGCTTCAATTCAAGCGCTCGGGAGTCACTTAGCCCCATCGTTCGGGCTAAGAACGTGCGCTGGCGCTCGCCTGTGGGAAGCGTGTGGGTTTGGCGATCGCCGACGATTTGGCACCGGTGCTCGAGTTGCCTGAGAAATGTGTACCCTTCGACAAGTCCAGCGGCGGCGTTTGCGTCGAGGATTCGATCCGCCGCCAGCGCGCGCAAGACGTCACACGTAGGGCGGCCGCGAACATTCGGATGGTCGCTTCCATAGACAAGCTGCAAGATTTGCGCGAGAAACTCAACATCTCTGATGCCGCCGGCACCACGCTTGAGGTCGTCGAGATCGAACGCCTCCTCAGTCCTTCGTCGATCCTCGAGGATCTGCTCCACGGCCCATTCGCCCCGATTCGGCCGAAAACATATGGTCTCGCGCATGGCGTCCCACCTTCGAGCAAACGACTCATCCGACGCGATGGGCAAAGTTCTAATGAGCGCGAGATGCTCCCATGGCTCGGCATATCGCTCGTAGTAGGCCTCAAGGGCCTCCAAGGTATTGAGCAGAGGGCCGCTGCTTCCGAATGGCCTGAGCCTCAGATCGACTCGATAGAGGGCGCCCCTGCCCATTCGGTCGGCCATGGCTCTTCCGAACCGTTCGGCGAATTTTTGCGCCAGCTCCTGACGTTCACCACTGGTGTCGGTATCGACGACGTAAGCCAAATCAACGTCTGAGCTGTAATTGAGTTCGTGACCTCCGAGCTTGCCAAAACCAACGATGCTGACCGGGCATGGCGGCAAAGGATCGGTACCGCCCACTAGTTCCTCCCAGACGATGGTCCTGCACAGCCGAATGATTCCCTCCGAAACGGCTGATAGTGCGGCCCAGACTGCCTCCTCCGTCCAATATCTGCCGAGGTCGGCAAGAGCGATCAGCAACGTTGACCTTTGCTTGAGCAGGCGCAAACGGTCGAGCTTGAACGAGTAAGTGTGGGCGGAATTCAGCATTCTGTACCCTTCCCGCTCGATCAACTCGGCAGACGGAGGATGATCCAGGGCACCGGGCTCCAACGCCATGGCGCCTAATTCGGGATTTTGAGCCAGCACATCCGCGAGGTGACTGCTTGAGCCCAACAGTTGTGCCATCAAGTGGCCCAACTCTCCGGCCTCTACCCAATGAGCGAAATGGGTTGCAGGATTACCTGCAGCGGCAAGCCATCGCTCGAGATTCAGTAGCGCGAGATCTGGATCGGGAGCATCAACGATCCAGGATTCCGCCACGCGTCGGGCGTCTGCGGTGACCATTGCCGAAATGCGTCCATAAGCGCGATCCGCCCGTTCCGGATCGTAATAAGGACCGTCAACCATTTGCCCGGATGACTTCTCTGTAATATCGACAGAGGTCGGTGATGACGCAGGACTGACACTGAGGTTTCGGGGCACGGCACGTGTGTCTTCCATGCTGAATAAGCGCGACGTGAAATCGAAAAGCCAGATCCGCTGGCACCAACTCGAGCAGCAAATCATGGGCCTTCGCTTCGGTGATGGAGTCGTCGATAAGGCCGATTCGCTTCGCAACCCGAAATACGTGAGTGTCGACGGGAATCACCGGCAGTCCAAAGCTGAAGCAGAGGACGATGGACGCCGTCTTCGGCCCGACACCCGGGAGGCTCATCAGCCATTTGCGCCCTTCCAAGAGGTCCATTTCTCGCAGGTTCTCAAGCGAATATGCTCCGTTTCGACTCTGGATCTCTCGGAGACACCCAATGATGCTTCGAGCTTTCTGCTGGGGGAGGCCCGCCGCTCGAATGAGGGGAACGATAGCTTCCGGTTCAGACTGGGCCAAGTCATCCCATTCCGGAAACGCTGCTCGGAGACGCGTAAAGGCCGGAAAACTGGTCGCATCCGTCGTATGCTGGCTCAATATGCAGCTGACGAGCTCTTCGATCGGGTCGAATCGACTGATGAATCGAGGCGTTCCGTACACCGTCTCGAGTCGATCGATCAAGTCGGCGATGAACCCCATCCGAACCTTCGAGGCCA
>JAYROD010000353.1:0-23307 GCA_041911835.1 Fimbriimonadaceae bacterium
CCAAGGGCGAGTGCATTTGAGCACGGCGATTTTGGTCTCCATCGGCCTATTTGATCTCGTCAGTTCACTTATCTGGCTGCATAGCGGATATGCGGAAGGCAATCCGATTTTCTCTCGGCTCGCCGCGATGGGGGCGCTTCCTTTCGCAGCGGCGAAGCTGCTGCTCCTCGCCGGGCCCGTCGTGCTGCTCGAATTCGTACGTACGAAGCATCCAAAGAGCGCGGAGCAGGGGACTTGGATCGCCGTCGTGGCTTACTTAGCGCTTTACCTGCGGCACCTTGTGGATCTATACGCCTAGCGCACTGGCTTCTTCAGCCCGAGCGTAGCGTAGGACAGGATTTTCGAATCGTCGGGAGCTTTTTTGGCGGCCATCAATTCGCTTACCGTGACAAACTTGTAGCCCTTTTGACGCATGTGATGCACGAAGGTCGGCAATGCAGCCAGCGTCTGCTGTACGCCGTCGTGAAGCAAAACGATTCCACCTGGACCCGTTCGCTCTTCGGCGACTTTGAGCACCTCGATCGGCGTCGGCCGTCGATAGTCGCCCACGTTTGCAGTCCAGAAGACGAGCGTCATACCGGTTTTCTTCGCGGCTTCGACGAGATACTCGTCGAAATTGCCTCCCGGAGGGCGCACGAGCGTGGGCTGAATCCCAACGGCCTTTCTAATGGCATCGTTGCAGGCCTCGATTTCCGATTGAGCCTCGCCTCTCGAGAGCCACGCCAGATCGATGTGGTTATAGGAGTGGTTTCCGATTTCGTGGCCGTCTTCGACGATCTGCCTCGCGATCGCGGGGAATTTCTTTACCGAAGCCCCGATACAGAAGAAAGTCGCCTTGACGTTGAGCAGCCTCAGCACGTCGAGCAGCTTGGGTGTCCACTTGGCGTAGGGGGAATCGTCGAATGTCAAAGCGATGAGCTTCTGCTTCGGATCGCCCTTGATGAAGACCAGAGGGGCTTTGCCTTCCCCGATCAACTTGGCGCGTTCGGATTCGGCGACCGTCGGCTTCGTGTACTCCTTGGTCAATCCATCGGCGAGCACCTTGCCCATGGCCTTCTTAAACCCAATATCGCCCTTCAGCGGCGACTTGCCGCCATTGGGACCATTGCCGGCCATGAGACCTAACGGAGCCTCGAAACCGCTACCGCCACAGCCGACGATAGCCAGACACAACCCGATAAGGGGCCATCCTTTCATTGCACTGAGATTCAACAGCGCCCATTATGCCTCAGGTTCCAAGGAACTTGCTCAACCCTTCATATATGCGGGCTCGGCAGCGCTTACGGTGAGCGCGGCGTCGGGCGCTCTGCATGGGATCACGCTCGTGACACCCGGTTCTTGCATCGTGACGCCAAGCCAGATCGGCGCGGTTTCGATCGTGACCGGGTTGTGGGTGATGAGGATGAACTGAGTCGTTCCTTCGAACTCTTTCAGGACCTTAAGGAAGCGCTCGACGTTGCGGCCATCCAGTGGCGCATCAACTTCGTCGAGCACGACCAGCGGACTCGGCTTGACTTTCAACAAGGCGAAAAGGAATGCCGAAGCGCTCATCGCCCGCTCGCCGCCGCTCAGCAGTTCCAGCCGCTGGCGCTTCTTGCCCGGAACGACAACTTCGACCTCGACACCAGTACTGAGGAGATCGTCGGGTGTCGTCAGCGAAAGATGCCCCTCTCCACCTTCGAACAGCTTTCGGAACATCGAGGTGAACTCGACCTGGAGCGCTTCGAAGGTCGAACGGAATCGGTCGCGGGTCAACTTGTCGAGTTCCCGAATCCCGGACTCGACTTCCGCTTTGCCTTGGATGATATCCTCGTGCTGCGCGGACAACTCGTCGTAACGCTCCGTGAGCCGTTCGAACGCCTCAATCGCGCCCAAATTCACCTCACCCATCGACTTCAGCTCGCGCCGCAGCCGAGCGACCAAGGGACCTGCATCGGCTGGGACCTCCAGCGTTGGCGCCTGTTCGACGGCCTCTTCCTGGGAAACGCCGTATTCCTCAAGCAGCCGCTGGAGCGAGGCCGCGCGCTGCGTGTCGATGCGAGCGCGGCTGATCTCTGCTTGATGGATAAGGTCGTTTGCGGCGGACGCGTTCCTCTGAGCGTCCTTGGATGCTTCAGCAAGCCGAAAGCTTTCTTCCAGAAGCTTACGACGGTCCTCGTTCGCATCGGCAAGCTGCTTATGGAGAGCATCGGCTTCCTTCCGGGCCGTATCGACTTCCGCCTCGTGACGCTCGCGCAGCCTCGCCGCCTGTGCTCGCTCGGTATCGAGGTTTGCCAAGCGCTTTTCCCTCGCTGAATCGACGTCGCCCGCATGGGTCAACCGCTTTTCGGCGTCTTGAAGCCTCGATACTGCCTGGCGATGGCGCTCTTCCGCTTCAATAAGGCGGGTCTTCGCGCCTTCAGAATCCGCAGATCGGGCCGCGAGCCGGCTGAGCAGCGCATCTCGCTTGGCGCGGAGATCCACCAAGTCCCCCACCGGAGGCGGTTCTTCCGAGTCGGCGTGCAATTTTGACTGCTCGTCCTCCAGTCGCTGTTTGGAGCGGAGCGTTCCATTCAATTCATTCAGGAGGCTCAGGTGCCACTGCTTCGCGTCGTGGTGCTCTGTCCGAAATTCTGTTTCCTGACGGCGTTGAGATTCTTGTTCCGCTTTAATCCGATCGATTTCTGCGACACTCGACCCTAACGAATTCTTGAGGCCGGTGACCCTTTTGGAGTTCTCATCGATCTGCTTCTTGAGTTCGTTCAGTTCGGCTTTTCGTTGAATGATCCCGCTTTGCTGCTTGCCGGAGTAGCCGCCGGTGACAGAGCCACCCGACTGAATGAGCTCTCCTTCAAGCGAAACGATCTTGCTCCAGCCGCCGGTTCTCGCCAATTTCAGGCCGACTTCGAGGCTTTCGACCACGACGACCCGGCAGAGCAAGCTGTCGATCACCGGCTGATGGGCCTTATCGCACCGCACTAATTCGCACGCCCTACCCAACACGCCCTTTTCGGTCAGAACTTTTTCAAGTTCGGCGTTGGCGGGCCGCGACCGCATGAGGGTGATCGGCTGGAACGTCGCCCGGCCCAATCGATGCTCCTTCAAGGCTTCGATGGCTCGCTTGGCGGTGGCTTCGTCGGGCACGATAAGATCGTCGAAGGCGCCACCCAATGCCGTCTCTATCGCCACCGCGAATCGCTTATCGGTCTCGATCGCCTCGGCGACCGGTGTGAAGTGACCTTTGAGCAATCCGCGCTCAACCGCCTGGAAGACTCCACGGGATCCGTGCGTGAGTCCTTCGTGGGCATCGACGGTTGCTTGGATTCCCCTCGCCCGACCTTCCAAGGACGCCTGCTCTTGCAGGACCGCTCTCAGCTCCGATTCGGCAGCGTCGCGATCGCGCTGAAGCTTGGCCAACTCGGCATCGGCCGACTCCAGCGTCTGCCGCGCGGCTTTGAGCTTGGTTTCCCATTCCTCTGCTGCGCTTTCGGCCTCCGCGACTCCCTTTTCCAGCTCAGGTAGCGTTCCGACGATCCCCTTGAGTTCTCGAGCGATTTCAGAGGATCGCTGCTTTCGATGCGCCTCTTCTGCTTCGAATTTCATGCGCTCGGCACGGGCCTTTTGGGCTTGATCGAGCGCCTGCTCCGCCTCTGCCAGCTCCTTGCGAATGGAAGCAGCCTCCGAGCCTGCTCCGGCCAATTCAGCCTGGAGGCGTTCAAGCGCCGTTGCCTCACGGGCTTCTTCCTCTTTCGCCAGTTGAAGCTGAGCTTCGGCATCCATCAACCGCTTCTTTGCGGCCTCGGATTCCTCACTCAGGTTCGTCTCGAATTCGTCGAGGCTCCTCAGTTTTTGCTCTGCTAGCTGGAGCGCGCCCTGGGCCCTCTCTGCGGCGGTCAACGCGTCCTGGTGCTTGCCGCGAAGGCTGTCCATCTCTTGTTCGAGTTGGCTCAGGTCTTCAGCACGGCGATTACCCTCGCGATCGAGTTCTTCGGACCGCGCACGCTCCTTGAGTGCGATCTCGGCGTTCTCTTTGAGGCGTATCTCGATGTCTTCGAGTTGGCCGATCGCCTTTGCCACTTCTTTGATGAGCAACCCCGATTCAATTTCACGCAGGGCAGCCGCCACTTCGCGGTACCGCTTGGCGATCTCGGCCTCTTGCTCGAGCGGCTCACGCTGCGTCTCGATCTCGCGCATGATGTCCTCGACGCGTTCGAGGTGCTGTGCAGCGGCTTCGAGCCGTTTAAGCGATTCAATGCGCTTGGCTCGATAGCGCTGCACGCCTGCGGCTTCATCCACCCACGCCCGACGCTCGTCGGGAGAAGCGGCGAGTGCGGCGTCGATGCCTTTTTGGCTAACGATCGCATATCCGGCGCGTCCCAATCCGCTATCGGCGAAGAGATCGTATAGGTCTCGCTGGCGACAGCTGCGACGATTGATGGAATAGTCGCTTTCGCCAGAGCGAGTGACCTTCCGGCTGACCACCACTTCGGGCGAATCGACCGCCAGAGCGCCGTCTTCGTTGTCGAACAATAGCGAGACTTCGGCAAAGCCAATTTGCTTACGTTGCTGGCTACCGCTGAAGATAATTTCCTGGCTCGTCTGAGCACGGATGTTGCGGGCGTTCGGCTCCCCTAAACCCCAAAGAATGGCGTCGACGATATTCGATTTGCCGCAGCCGTTTGGGCCGACGATGGCAATCAGATTGCCATCGAAATCGAGGTCCGTGCGATCGGCAAAAGTCTTGAAGCCGAAGATCCGTACGCGCTTGAGTCTCATAGTCAGACAGGGTCCAAATCGACCAGCGGCCAACGCCGCTTACTTGTCAATGGACGGACGCGCCTCCAGTTTTGGACGTTGCATTGTGAAGATCTCCATCGCATCCAAATCGAGATAGTTGGCGCCCCCCAAACGGGAAACCAACCGCACGTTGTGCGAGTCGATTTTTCCCTCTTTCCAGAGGTCTTCCTTCAAGTGAATGCGGACGATCTCCCCGATGACGTAGTTCGCCGCACTGGGTCCCGTGCCGTGGTGCACAACCTCGAAAAGTCGACATTCGAACTGGACGGGACTCTCGCCAACTCTCGCCGGGGCAACCAGATCGCTCGACAACGGCGTCAACCCGGCGATGCCCCATTCATCGACCTCGGCGGGAAACTCGGGTGACGTAGAATTCATCGCCTCGGCCATACGACGATCTACCAAATTCACGACGTACTCGCGAGTCTCGATCACGTTTCGGAGCGAGTCTTTGGGTTCACCCGCACGGTTAAGGGTCGGGCAATAGACGAGGCTCGGGGGATTGGTGCCACCGACCATGAAGAAGCTGAAAGGCGCGAGGTTTCGGCGACCCGAGCGGCTCAGGGAGCTGACGAACGCTATCGGCCGCGGCTGGACCGTCGAGACGAGAATATCGTAAAGTGCCGAGGACGAGAGTTCGCCAGGGTCGAGGGAGTGGAATGGAGCGCCCACCGCATCATTATGAAGGCTCGGGAGGCAGAAAAAAGCCCGGACCGGAAGGAGAGGACAGAACCGGACCGGGCACCTGTTTTGCTTCGTCTTTTGCCGCGTTCCTCTCGGACTGCCGCCCTGAGCTTTTGATGCCCAGCAACTTGATCCTCGGAAGGCCTTCGGCCTTCAAAAACGCTTGACTCATTGTCAATCGTCGGCGGCTTCTGAATTTTCCCTAGGGGTCTTTGAGAATTGCCGGAAAATTTGTCGGCGCTATTCCTTGCGGAGCGCGTCGATTGGACTCAGCGCGGCGGCGCTCAATGCCGGATAAAACCCGAAGACCATGCCGATCATCGCGGAAAACGCCATGGCGAGGAGCGCAGCCTGAAGCGGGAACGGTGTCGCCAAGCCTCCGGTCGACGGCCATTTGGTTGCCGAGGTCAGGGCCGTGACGCCAAGCCCGAGAAGCCAGGCGATACCCATGCCGATGACGCCTCCGATGAGACTTAGGGTGCCCGCCTCCACCAAGAACTGCGTCAGGATCGCCGATTTCTTTGCCCCGACCGCCTTTCGGAGTCCAATTTCTCGGGTTCGCTCGGTGACCGACACGAGCATGATGTTCATGATGCCGATGCCGCCGACGAGCAAGGAGAGCGCGGCTATGGCAGCAAGCACGGCTCCTGCGACCCCGATCACGGCGCCAAAGATGTTCATGATGCTCTCGCGCGAATCGACGCGATAGACAGCCTTGTTCCCCGATCGGAGCATCATTGCTCGCCAGGCGGAGTCCATTGCGTCGGTGACCGTGACGCCAGGTTTAGGGCGGGTCGCGATCATCATCAGCGTATCTCCGCCGGTCCACTTGTCCTGCGCCGTCGTGATCGGAATCGCAATGTCTCGAGCCGTCGTCTGGCCCATGATTTCGATGGTCTCAGTGACGCCGACGACCTCCAACGTTATGCCTTTCAACGAGATATATTTGCCGATTGCCTGTTTGTCTGGAAATAGGCGATCTCGAAGCTCCTCACCGATGAGACATACGTTCGCCCGGTCTCGGAGGTCGGCCGAATTGAGCGCGCGACCCTCGACGACGCCAACCCGGTTGAGCAATAGGAAATTCTCATTCGAGGCAAAGATTCTGGGGTTGTCTACCTCTTTGTCGCCGACGAAGACCTTCTGCGTCGGGATCTGGACGATGGGCGCGGCGATGTCGAGATTCGAGGCGTGGTTCATGAGGAAATCGAGGTCTTCCATCTTGAGTCCGTCGATGCCTCCGACGGAGACGCCTCGATTCCTTCGACCGGGGTCGAAGAACACGAAAATCGTATCGGCCCCGAGCTTTTGGAACTCGTTCTGCATGTAGAACTGGAAGCCGTTCGAGACCATGACGATGATCGTCACGCTCATGACACCGATAATCACCCCCAGCATCGTCAGGAACGCCCGAAGCTTATGCAGCTTGAGCATGTTGACGGCGATCAGGAATGACTGAGCGAAATTCACTTAGTCGTCAGGCCCTCCCTGCATCATGCCTTTGCGCGGCGGACCCTTGTAGACCGGTTTGGTTAGCTTGGCCCCCACGGAAATGCCAGAGAGGATCTCGACGTTGGCCCCGGTCGCGGCGCCCACGGTCACTCGCACGGTTTGCCCCTGAGCGGTCTTTGTGGCTGGCGCGAGCACCACGAAGCTGCCCTTGTCGTCTTTGCCGACATATTCGACCGGCACGATGATGATGTTCTCCCGCTTCATCGGGACGATTGTAACCTTGGCTGACATTCCCGATCGAAGTCGATTGTCGGGCTTATCGAGGTAGACCTCGACCTTATATTTCACCACTGCGTCGGCAGATTGGCCAGTTGCTCCGACGGTGGCGGAGGGGGCGATCTTTTTGACCACCCCATTGAATTTGGCATCGGGGAATGCGTCGACCTCGACCGTCGCCGGCATACCCACTTTGATCTTTGCGACGTCGATTTCGTTAATTTCGAGCTTAACCCGCAAGGAGTTTCGGTCCTCGATGGTCAGGATCGACGTACCGTTGCTGAAACCGCTGATGCTGGCAACCTGCTCACCCAATTCCACGGAACGTCGGGAAACGACCCCGGTCATTGGAGCTTTGATCTCGGTCTCTCCGAATTGTCGCTGGCTTTCCCCGAGCGCGCTTCTCAGCTGGTCGACCTGAGCGGCTCCCTGCATCCGTGTCGCCTGCAATGCGTCAACTTCGAGGAGTCCCGCGCGAGCTTGTCGCAATGCCGCCAAGGCGTTTTCGTAGTCTTGCCGCTTTGTTACGTCTTGGATCGAGTTCGCCTTTGCCCGCTGAAGATCCGCTTCGGTCTGCTTGACGCGTTCGTCGGCTTGATGAAGCTCGTTTGTCTGTTTGTCGTTGAGACGCGAGAGTTGATCCCGTGCGTTTTCGAGGCGAGTCCTGGCGACCTCCAACTGGAGTTGGGCGGTCTGGTAGTCCCGCACTGAGACGTAACCCTTGTCGAGCAGCTCCTTTCGTCTCTGCTCTTCTTGCTGGGCATTGTCGAGGTTGGCTTGAGCCTCGCGAACTTGGCTCTCGAGGACCGATCGCTCATTGGGATGGGTGGCGGATGAGAGTTGCGCGCGCGCTTGTACGGCTGTGTTGTAAGCGGTCTCGGCGGATCGGATCGCGGTCGACGTCAACGTCGGCTGGATCTTCAACTCCTCTTCGAGCTGCTTGACCCGAATTTCGGCTTGGCGAAGCGACGCTGCGGCAGTAATCTTTCGCTGCTTAATGTCGACGCCTGTTCGAGTCAGGCTTGCTTGGGCGCCTCGAACCTGTGCGGCGTTCTGGTCAACCTGCAGTTTCGTCTCGCGCTGGTCGATTACCGCAACGAGCTGTCCTTGCTTGACTGTGTCGCCTTCGTCGACAAGCAGCTTGGCGAGGCGACCCGAAACGCGGCTCTTGACTTCGACCGATTTGACAGCGTCGACCGTGCCGTTTTCGACGACCTGCACGACGAGGTCGCCTTTCTTGACCTCGATCACATCGGAGACCTTGTTCTTCTCTGCCTCCTTTGCGGCGCCACGCATCTGCATCAGCGCGTAACCGCCCCCGCCACAGACCACGATGAGGGCTATGACGACGATAATCCCAGTTTTCTTCATGAAATCAGCCCGGAACGAACGCTCCTGTTCGCTTCCCACGATATTACTGGGTCCGAGTGCAATTGGTTTCGCCTAGTTAGCTCGGACCCGCGATTCCGCGGGGATACTCCAACCTCGCGGAAAGGCGACATAGGCCGTTCGACCCGAGGTTCTCCAAGCTGCTCGGAAGTCCTTGCGCCTGTAGACCTGTCTTGTCTCTGTGCTCCGGCCAGGGTCGTTCACGACGACGTCGCCGTTACTGTCAAAGCCAACCAGCACGACAAGATGGCCGTCGTTGGGTCCCTTTTTCCCCCTCCCCCGCAGCAGGTCGTACGATACGCTACAAGCCAAAGGGACCCCGGCGCCGATCCATTTCTCGAGATCGCATACGCCCTGCATTCGGTCGACGTACGCCCTCATTCCGGGCATGGAGCCGACGAAGGCCACGTTGAAGCTCCAATTCCCGGTCCCGGGCCAATTCTTATCGTAAACGCCGGCTGCCGCAGCAGGAACGTCGCGGTCGAGATCCGGCCGACCCAGCACCTTAGCCCAATAAGCGAGGAGCATCGAAATGGAGGTCGGGCTGCAGAGCACGTCTCCGTGTTCATAGCTCATCTGCGACCGTTGCGGCACGTTGAGCGGCGGCTTACCCCAGACGGCGCGGTCGCTGAGATCCGCGGGATCCGGGAAGTCTGGGTTGAAGAAGTTGACTCCAACCAGTGTCAGTTTGCCCTCTGGTTGGCCATCGGGGCTTGTCAGACCGACTTCCACAGCGAGCTCCCGGTGGAGCGATTTCAAGACGATCGTGTCGGTTTGAAGCTCGCCGCAGGGAAATCTCTGGTTCTTCATGCTGAAATGATCTTCGGGGCTTTCCGAGCGCTTCCACTCGCTGGTGAGGAACCCGGCCTCCAGTTCTTTGTTCGCGTAGGGGAAGCAAATCAGTTTGATCCGATCTTCCGAGGCCGGACCGACGTTCCAGGAAGGCACGCATTCCTTCCAATCGAGGCTCGGGTGAAACTCGAATGTACGGGTCACCCGGCCCCCCGTGATGAGGGAAGGAGGGTTCTGATTGGGATTCAGAATGAGCTGTGTGCAAGAGAAAACCGGCTTTCCTTGCCACACCGCGACGCCGGAGACCACCGGCCCGAGAAGGCCAAGCGCCGCACAAAGCATCATTTCGACTTTTTACCTTTCGATCGCTGAACCATACTTCCAGGCCCTCGTCCAAGCCCTTAAGGGGTTTGTGCTGCCCCCGATCGTGTGCTCAGGGTGTGGCCGAAAAACCAGGGTCGCGGGTCGATGAGAGGAGAGGACCATCACCCGCAGACCCATCGAACCCGCGACAAGCTGCCGACGCTGGCGGTATAATGAGCGATTGCGGGTGCGCCTCTGGCTTCCCGTTTTAGATTTATGGCGACATATCGAGGAAGAAAAACGGACATCTGCCGCAAGGTGGGATTCAACATTTGGGGCAAGCCCAAGTGCCCGAGCACAAAGCGGCCCTATCCTGCCGGACAGCACGGCCCGAACATGCGAGACCGCCGCACTTCGGAATATGGCGAGCAGCTTCTTGCCAAGCAAGTGATCCGACGCCACTACGATATGCTCGAGCGGCAGTTTCACAACACTTTTGAGAAGGCCAGCAATATGCATGGCAATACGGGCCTCAACTTCCTCAGGCTCCTCGAGCTTCGGCTCCAGACGTTTGTGTTTCGAATGGGTTGGGCGAAGTCGATCTTTCAAGCCCGCCAGATGGTGACGCACTGCCACATCGTCGTCAATGGAAATGTCGTCAACATCCCCAGCTTCCGACTGAAGGTGGGCGACGTCGTCGAGGTTCGGGATCGACCGGCGAGCCGCGGCATCGCGAAGATGAATCACTACGAAGGCGCTCCGGTTCCGGTGTATATCGAGCCCGACGTCCCCAATTTCTCCGGCAAAGTCATCGCACTCCCTGAGCGCGAGGACTTTCCGAAGTTCTTCCAAGAGCAGCAGGTCGTCGAGTTCTACGCTCGATAGCTCCAAAGCAAAAGGACCCATGAGGCAGACGCGCCTCATGGGTCCTTGTTGTTTACGGGTCTAGCGTTTTCCGAAATCCTGGACCCAGAAGTAGTGGTACGGATTCTTTTCCGAAACCACAAAGCCGATTCCAACTTCGGTGAATTCCGGGCGAAGGATGTTCTCACGGTGCCCAGGGCTCTGCATCCAAGCTTCGACTACTTCTTCGGGCGTCTTGCATCCGGCTGCGATGTTCTCGCCCACCATCGTCCATGCCTCATATCCGAATGAGGTCATCCGCTTGCCGATGGATCGGCCCAAACGGTCCGTGTGCTCGAAGTAATTGTTGTCTGCCATGTCCTGGGCCATCCATGCCGAACTCTTCTCGAGCGATGCGGCGCGCGTCAGCGGTGCGAGGCCGATTTTCGCGCGCTCGGCATTGGTCAAGTCTACGACTCGTTGGATAAAGGCCTCCGCATTGACTCCAGACTTGAGCAGAGGCGAATCCAGCCCCGACTTGGCGAAGCCCATAAGTGAGCACGCCATGAGGCCCAATGCCAAGCCCAGTCTCAATCTCTGCGACACCATATATCGAGAATTCCGGGGTGGCGATTTTGATACACCCCGAAATTTGCCAGTTCCATCGTACAACTTGATGGATCGTTTGCCAAGGGGCAATTTTGCGTTGAAGGACACAAAGCCTTCGGTCGGACTACATTCGGGTTGCAGACTTCAGGGCGGCGACATCGGCCAAAAGTCCCGCTCGCCCGCTCCCATCTTGCCATTCCCTTGCCAGTTGATCCACGAGCCAAGACCCAATGACGGCTCCATCGGCGGTCTCGCAGACCTGCCTCACCTGATCCGGGCGGCTAATTCCGAATCCGACGCAAACGGGAAGCGACGTCCTTACTTTGATTCGGGCGACCAACGAACTGACCTGGCTTTGACTGCTTTCCCCCGAGCCCGTGACTCCTGTGCGCGATACGGCGTACACGAATCCGCTCGCTCGGCGGCAAACCTCATCGAGGCGCTCGTCGGTGCTCGTCGGGGCGGCGAGAAAGATGTTGTCGAGCCCGTGCCTTTGGCTCGCCTGCACCCATTCATCGGATTCTTCAGGCGTCAGATCGCTGATAATCGTCCCTGAACAGCCCGCCTCTCGCGCAGACTTGGCAAATTCGTCCAATCCGAATCGGAGGACCGGGTTCATATAGCCCATCAACACGACTGGCACTCTGGCCCGGTCCTTCCAGTTCTTTAGCGTTTCGAGCACTCTCTTCGTCGTGACCCCCCGATCGAGCGCGCGTTGGCTGCTCGCCTGAATCACCGGACCGTCTGCGATCGGGTCGCTGAACGGCAGTCCAACCTCGATCACGTCGGCGCCGGCGTCTTGCAGCGTGTCGAGAATGTCTGGCAGTTGAGAAAGGTCGGGGTCGCCGGCCGTGACGAATAGAACCAGCGCCTTTTCATTTCTTTGCTTGAGTAGGTGGAAAGTGGATTCCAACGTGGGCATTCCGCCAAGCTTACTTGGGTTGTGACGGCGAGTATTCTAGGTCCATGCGAATTTCGGCAACCGTGAGGAATACCCCAGGGACCCATGATGCATTCGTTCGGACCGAAGGCCACGTTCAAAGACTGCAAATCCCTGCGAAAGATGCAGGTCGTGGTTCATCAGTAAATGGTGGAGAATTCCTCATGCTCGCGCTGGCCACCTGCTACTGCAACGACATTTTCCGCGAAGCAGGAATCCGGGGAATAGACATCATAGACATAGAAGTCGAAGCAAACGGAGATTTCGGCGCAGCAGGCACGCCAGCAACTACTATTGAGTACCGGGCAAATGTAACCGCCAATGCGCCTGATGAAGTTATCAAAGACCTTATCAGGCACACAGACTCGGTCGCCGAAGTGCATCTCACGATCCGGCGTGGCCTCGATGTTACACTTATCGAATAGAGTTTTCGCTATTTCCCGGGAAACATCGTCCAAGGCTCATGCGGTCGGTTTACCAAATAGCCCTGCTGCCAATTCCATTGCGGGTTCTTTTTGAGGAAGGCGTTCGCGTCGAACGGCACACCGTCCGCGCGCCCGAAGATTCCCCACATCGACATCTTCTTGGCCAAGTCGGCCGTGGTGACCTTTCCATCGACGCTTCCGGCCGGCCAATACGGCACATTCCAAATCGCGTTGGGATCGCTCGCGCTGGTCTGAGGGTCGACATCATAATGCGCGCAAATCGTTCGACTGGATGGATTAATGCTTCGCGTCCAGACGTCGTAGGTGTCGGCGAGCATCTTCTTCCCCACCTCCGCGTCGATGCGCCCGTTGTATTCGGCGAGCACTTGCGGCCAGCGCGTACGCCTTGCCCCGGTTTGCTGGCGAATGTCGCTATAGCCGACGTCGGTGCATTCAAGATTTCTGATTCGAGGATCAAACGGTGCGTTGCATCCAAAGAATGTGCCACTTTTCTTCTTCTCTAAGCTCGTGTAAATCAGCCCTTGTTCATAGCGCGCGATTTCGTTGGTCTTGATGTCGCCAATGAGCCAAGAATTGGCGTAGCCACCATTGTTCTTGGCATCCATTTTGGCTACCCAATCGTCGATGCTCGTGGCGTATTGAGAAGCTATTCTGGCTCGGACGTATTCCGGCGTCTTCGTCGTGTCATACCCTGCAAATCCGACGATCGTGGTCTCTACCACCACGATGCCATTTCCCGTCACCCAGAAGTCGGTCATACTGGCAATCCATCCTGGTGATGTTTGCATAACCATCCGGCATCCGTTTTCGGGTGTGATGTCGAGGATGACGTTCATGTATTGGCCATTCCAAAATTCGGTGAACGACTCGTGGCCGATGACGATCTTATGATCCTTCGTCGCCGCGCCCGTCGCGATAAATCCGCTGCAGTGCGATTTGGCTTCGGGTCCGTTCGGCGCGGTCGCTTGGAATTTGCTCACCGCGGTGGGCCACCAATAGCCGGTGATCTCCATGTAAGCGTTCCATCCGATGATCTCGTCGAGCGTCGTCGGCACACCCGCCTTCGTGTAGCCGTCCGCCATGCCTTGCATTTCGTCGAGCAGCTCCTTCGGGATGAGTGGCTTATGCATCTGCGCGGCTTGCTGTTCGAAGAACTCCAGGCTCATGCCAGTGCTCTGATAGGTCATCGCCTTGTAAACCCGCACGGCCTCCTTGTATTCCTTCGCGGTGAGATAGCCGTATTGGAAGCCGCGAGCATAGGGAGCGCCCTTGATCTTCACCCACAGCCAGCCGTTGATCTTCTTCTTGCTGCCTTGGGAGACATAGGTTTTTTCTTCCGGGGTGAGTTGAGGGAGCATTTTGGGCGTCGTGAGAATGGCGAGAACTGGAATGATTGATAGCGGCATGTACCCTCCAAGAATGGGCTTAAGTTCGATGAGCACAGATTGGAGTCCTCCCGACGATCTGAAGGTTTTGACTGCACCTGTCCGACACCGTAGGCGTCGAGCGAGCGGTCTATGAGCGCGAGCCTCGTTTCTGTATAATGCAGCCTATGCCCTCTCCAGCGATCCGTCGGTCCGCAGCGCTTGCTTTGCTCACTTTTGCTTGGTTACTAGGCTGTGGATGTGGCGGCGTTAATGGGGGTCCATCGGTAAGGCTCAAGACGGCTTTCTATGGCTCTGTGTCCTCGCAGGTCGTCGACTCGCTTGCGGAGCTCATCGATACAAGTGGAGGATCTGCACTGCAAGACGCCGATGTCCTCATCGTAGACTGCAACCAATGGCCGGCAGCATCGCTCGAGAGCGACACCGTGATCCGCGATTTCATGGCATCCGGAAAAGCGGTGCTCTTCGCCAACGTCAGCTTGGAGCACAAGTCACGGACAATCAAGGCACACATGAAGTCGTTTATGCCCAAAGAAAGCTATGCGTGCCTTGTTAGGCGCACGAGGGACGCGTTCGGTCGGCCTGAGTTCTCCATGGTGGACTTTCCGCGATCTATCGGTGAGGGAGAACCATCCGCAGCAGAGTCAAAGGCGTTCCAACATGCCGCAGCGTCGTTCTTCAGCTCAAATCGCACTCGCTCGAATCCCGACTTCAACCCGCCTCCCGGCCTCATTTATGTCATCTATAACTTCAGCGTTCCGACACAGTCGCTTCCGATAACCGGAACTAAGCACGACTCTATCGATCAGCACACGACCCAATACACGAGTGCGGTATTCAATTACACATACACGCTGATGCTCGAGAACGGCAATAACGCAACCGGGGATCAACAGTACGTGGCCATCGACAGCAACATCGAGATGAGCCCGCTCAACGAAGCTCAGGGCACGACGGCGATGATCCAAGATAAGACGGGCAACGCATTTGAAGGCTCGAATATTGGGTGGTTTCAAACGCAGTGCAGCAGTTCGATTGTGCCCACGAACCAGTCGAGCTTCCAATTTCAAACGGATTCGCCTGCCAATGCAAACAACGTGACCCTAGTGACATCGGCAATTTCGTTTGGCTTGACCTTTGCGAATCCGCAAAGCAGCGGCGGAGGGTCCTTCACCTATTCTGACTCTGAATCTCAGTACCTGACGTCATGGAAGGTCGACAACTTGAGTTCCGGCACGTATGGATCGTGGCAGTGGATCAATCAAGACCCTTGGATGTTCAACGACCCAAACAAATGGGGTGAGCATGGGTTCGGTGGTGGCTTACACGGGCTGGGAGAGTTTCGCGAACCGAACGACTTAGCAAAGAGTCAGATGATAGCAGACGCAAAGATTGCCTATTCGACACATGGCAACATACTGACTGGGACAGAGACCTTCACGCACAACACGACAATTAACTACCTCAACGTGTGGGACGACGGTGGCGGAGTGAAGTCGGACACTAAGGATTTCACAGTCACGTCGCCGTGGAACATCGACATGAGCTCGGTGCTTCCTATTCCGATTTCGAGTGTCACTTTCTCCGCAAATCCGGTCAGCGCCAAATCGACGAATCAAGTGACCGGAACTGTGACCCTACAGTCGGCGGCAGTGGTCGACACGACGGTTTACCTTTCATCGAATAGTCAGAATGCGACCGTGCTTCCATCGGTGATCATCCCCCAGGGTCAATCTTCGGCGCAGTTCCAAGTGCTGATCAATGCGAACAATATTCCTTCTGGAGGCTCGACCGTCGCTACTATTCAAGCATTCGAAGCGACCGGATCCCAGGCCCAATTGACCGTTCAGAACTAGTCAAGTTTTACGCCGCAAGCTGCGGAATCCATCGTCCGAGCGCCTCGCGCTGACGATGGAATCTATCCCGATTGAAGCCCATCTCTCGGGCGATGAGGCGCGCGGCCTCGCCGGTATTCGAAGCGAATAGCCGGTCGGCTGAATGGAAATAGGAAGTCCAGGCTCCGTGTGCGCCCGCGTCGAGAATTGTCTTCGCGAACTTGTCCGGATCCCGGATCGGAAGCATCGGAGCTACCGCAACCCAGACATCGAGCCCAGCCGCCGATAACTCGCGCACGGCGTCCAATCGCCGCTCGATACTCGCGCAATGCGGCTCGAACTGTCGCCTCACCGCGTCGTCGTCGGTCGTAACGCTTACATTGATGCGAAGCCTTTTGAACTGTCGAAGCACGTCGATATCCCTTGTCACGACCGGCCCGCGCGTCTGGATCGTGAGGTCGGGTTGGTCCGTTCTCTCGACAAGATGCTCGAGCAGGCTCCGCGTGAGCTTGGTTCGGTACTCGACAGGCTGGTAGGGGTCTGTCACCGAGCTCATGAGAATTCTCTTCCCGCCCAAATCCTGGTGGCGCGCGAGACGTTCCAAGGCGTTGGCCTTAACCTCCACCCATTTGCCCCATTCTGCTCGTTGGGCATCGTCCGGCACGAAGAAGGCGGCGTAGCAGTACGTGCATCCAAAGCCACAGCCTCGATATGGGTTCAACGAAAAGTCGAACCAGCCTTCAATCTTCCCTTTCGCTGGACTAAGGATGGAATGGATTTCGACGGTTTTGACTCGCGCCCTCCCCAACTGTTCAGGGGCTTGAACCCGGTCTGTCTCGAAGAGTGGCAGTTGAATAGTAGACATAACTATACTATAGTAACGAATCCGACCTACGAAATGGTTCAGATCGTTCCTCAAAGGTGCAGGAAATCGCCATCGGACGCACGAACCCAATCTAAGCCCATGAGAGTTTTTCGCTTAGCACTCTGCTTGTCAATTCTTCTTCCGTTCGCGATCAGCGCTCAAGTTCCGCAGGAGCTCTTTGGCGGCATGAAATGGCGACTCATTGGCCCCTTTAGAGGTGGCCGCTCAATCGCGGTCGCCGGCTCTCAGGCTAGACCCAAAGAGTATTTTTTCGGCGCAACTGGGGGCGGGGTCTGGAAGACTGTCAATGGCGGCGAAGACTGGGCCTGCGTGTCCGACGGCTTTTTCAAGACGGCGTCTGTAGGCGCCGTGGCCGTGGCGCCATCGAACCCGGACGTCGTTTATGCCGGAATGGGTGAGCGAGACATTCGGGGCAACATTTCAGAGGGCGATGGGGTTTACAAATCGACGGACGCTGGAAAGACTTGGAGCAATGTGGGTCTCGAATCCACGCAGACGATCGCCAAAATCATCGTCGACCCAAAGAATCCCGACGTCGTTTATGTCGCGGCGCTTGGGCACATCTATGGTCCGAGCGCCGACCGAGGCGTATTCAAGTCCACCGACGGCGGACGCACTTGGTCGAAAATCCTATACAAGAGCGATCGGGCCGGGGCCGTCGACCTCTGCTTAGATCCGAATCACCCCGAGGTTCTTTACGCCGCGCTGTGGGAAGCGTGGCGAACGCCCTATCTCCTCAACAGCGGCGGACCCGGAAGCGGACTGTTCAAATCAAGCGATTCTGGGGCCACTTGGACCGAATTGACGAGAAATCCAGGGCTGCCAACCGGCGTGATCGGGAAGATCGGGATCGCCGTCTCGCCGGCGGACTCCAATCGCGTTTATGCGATCGTGGAGGCCAAGGAAGGGGGCATCTATTCCTCTGACGATGCCGGCAAGAGCTGGAAGCTCGTCAACAACGAGAACGAATGGCGACAGCGGGCTTGGTATTTCTCGCACGTCATCGCCGATCCGAAGAACAAAGACGGTCTCTATGTGCTCAACGTCAGCAACGGCCATTCAACCGATGGGGGGAAGACCTTTCGTGGCCTGGGTTCGCCGCACTCCGACAACCACGACCTTTGGATAGCTCCTGACGACCCCAGCCGCATGATTGAATCGAACGACGGCGGCGCCAACGTTTCGACGGACGGCGGCCGGAGTTGGACCGAGCAGGACATTCCGACCGGGCAGTTTTACCATGTCACTGCGGACACCGCGTTTCCTTATCACATCTTGGGTGCTCAGCAGGATAGCAGCGCGGTTCGGATTGCGAGCAGAACTTTTGGCGCTGGAATCGGTCGCGCGGACTGGACGAGTACGGCCGGCGGGGAAAGCGGATACATCACGCCAGACCCCAAAGACCCGGACGTCGTCTTTGGCGGCAGCTATGGCGGGGACCTCTCGATGATCAACCACCGGACCGGTGAAAGGCGCGCGGTCGACCCGTGGCCGGACAATCCGATGGGGCACGGCGCAATCGACCTGAAGGAGCGTTTCCAGTGGACGTTCCCGATTGTTTTTTCGCCGAACGACCCGAATACCCTTTACACCAGTTCGCAACACCTTTTCAAAACCACGAACGGCGGGCAGACTTGGAAGCAGATCAGCCCCGACCTGAGCCGAAATGATCCTGCCACCCTGCAGAGCAGCGGCGGCCCGATCACCAAGGACAACACCAGCATCGAGTATTACGGGACTATTTTCACAGTGGCCGAATCACCCAAGAAGCGGGGGGTGATCTGGGCAGGTTCGGACGATGGGCTCGTGCACGTCACGACCGACGGTGGCAAGAGTTGGAAGGATGTGACGCCCAAAGGAATGCCGAAGTGGGGCCTTTGCAGCATGATCGATGCTTCTCCTCACGACCCAGGCACAGCCTATTTGGCGGTCGACAACCATGAGAACGACGACTTAAGGCCGTATGCGTACAAGACGAACGATTTCGGCGCGACTTGGACCCCAATCGTCTCCGGGATTCCGGACGGATCCTTTCTTCGTGTGGTTCGCGAGGACCCGGTGCATAAGGGACTGCTTTTTGCAGGCACCGAGCGGGGAGCGTTCGTCAGCTTCGACGACGGCGGCCGTTGGCAGCCTCTTCAGATGAATTTGCCGATCTGCCCCGTTCACGACCTAATCATCAAGGACGACGACCTTGTTGCGGCGACGCACGGAAGAGCGTTTTGGATCATGGACAACATTACTCCGCTCCGGCAGGCGGCGGGAGCTTCGGCGGCCAAACCGATGCTTTTAACCCCCAAAGACCCGCTCCGGCTGAGCGGAGGAGGCCGTGGATTTGGCGGCCGAGGCCGGGGAGTGGCGGCCGCAGCGCCTGAGAATCTTGGTGATAACCCAACAAGTGGCATCGTGATCGATTACTACCTGCCAAAAGACGTCGATTCGGTCAAGCTCGAGTTCTTCGATGCCAAAGGAACGCTGCTTCGGACGGAGTCCTCTGCGCCTGCGACCGCAGGCTTCCATCGCGTCTCGACCGGCAATTTCAGCTATCCGGGGTACAAGGGAATTCCTGGCATGGTGCTCTGGACAGGAGGTCCACGTCCGATATCGGCGCCCCCGGGCGATTACTCAGTGAAGATCACGGCGGGTGACTATTCCGACCAGAAGAAGTTTCACCTCCGCAAGGATCCGCGAACATCGTCTTCCGAAGCCGATCTGGTGGCTCAATTCGAGCTGGCACAAAAGATCTCCGCGAGGTGCGGGGAGGCGAACGCCGCAGTTCTCCAGATCATCGACATGAACAAGCAGATCGATGCGGCCGTCGCGAAAGACTCGACGCTCAAGCCGGCGGGAGACGCCCTCAAGGCCAAACTGCTGGCTGTAGAGGAAGAGATCTTCCAGTACCGGAGCAAGAGCGGTGAGGACCCGCTCAATTTTCCCATCAAACTCAACGACAAGCTCAACGGCGTATTGGGAACTGTGCTCGGCGGTGAATTCAGGCCGACGGATCAGTGCTATGCGGTTTTCGACGAGCTGTCCAAGCAGCTCCAGGTTCAGCTGGATAAGCTGGCTGGGATCCTGAGTTCGGACGCGGAAGCTTTCAAGAAGCGGATTCCTCCCGGGAGATAAACGAAAAAAGGCCGATAGGACGCGTTCGTCCTATCGGCCTTTGCCGTCAAGCGCCGTTAGACTTTCTTCTTGTGCTCCCGAATGAAGGCCGGGATGTCGAGGTCGCTGTCGTCGAAGACCTCTGCGGGCTCTTCGGTGGCTTCCCTGCGCGATGCCGACGCCTTCTCCCAAATCTCCTTAGGCGAAACACGCTGGAATGGGCTGGCGTCGATGGCTGCAGCTTTCGCTTCCGGAGTTGCCGTGACGACGGGTGTCGATTCCGGCATTGCAGCGGCCGCGGCCTTCTTTCCTTCCGGAGAATAGGGGTTGAACCCTGTGGCCAAGACCGTGATACGAACTCGGCCCTCCATCTCGGGATCGGTTACGGTTCCGAAGTAGATGTTGGCGTCCTCGATGTCGGTCAGCCCATGAATATAGTTCATGGCATCGTTGACTTCGCTGAGGGTCAGGTCCTCGCTGCTCGTGATATTCACGAGCAGTCCCTTGGCGCCGTGGATCGTCTGCTCGAGCAACGGGCTGCTGGTCGCCGATTGGGCGGCCTGCAAGGCGCGCTGATCTCCCAGCCCATAGCCGATTCCCATCAAAGCCGGGCCGGCGTCGCTCATGACCGCTCGGACGTCGGCAAAGTCGACGTTGATCTGGCCAGGGATGGTGATGATGTCGCTGATGCCTTGAACGCCTTGGCGCAGGATGTCATCGGCGACACGGAAAGCATCGACAAGGGTCGTCTTGCGCTCGACGACGTTGAGCAATCGATCATTGGGAATCGTGATCATCGTGTCGACACGGCCCATGAGCGATGTGATGCCATGCTCGGCGAGCCGAGATCGTCGGGGTCCCTCAAAACCGAACGGACGGGTCACGACGGCAACGGTCAGGGCTCCGATCTCGCGAGCCATATCGGCGATAACCGGCGCCGCGCCGGTGCCTGTTCCTCCACCCATGCCGGCAGTGATGAACACCATATCCGCGCCTTCCACAACCTTTCGAACTTCGTTTTTGCTCTCTTCAGCGGCGCTTTTGCCGACCTCGGGATTTCCCCCGGCTCCGAGTCCGCGTGTCAAGTTCGCACCGAGCTGGACCTTCTTTTGCGCTGCTGCGAGGTCGAGCACCTGAATGTCGGTGTTCATGGCGACGAATTCGACGCCCTTAATTCCGGATTCGATCATCCGGTTGACGGCGTTCGATCCGCCGCCGCCGACTCCGATCACTTTGATTACTGCCATTGAATTGCTCACCCGTATCTCCTGGTCCCTCACGCTCAAGCCTTGCTCATGAAGCGCGCTTTCAGCGTTTTGATTTTGTCTTTCCAACCTTCTTGCCCTGATGCGGGCGCTATCTCCTCTTCTTCTGGCTGGAGGGCGAATCTCGCCAACCCCACTGCCGTCGACATCATCGGCGTGGATGCCTGAGACGCCATCGCGCCGCCCACTTCAGGCTGGGCGGGACGCACTCTCAGGTGCTTGAGCACGGTCTCGAACAGGTCGGCCGTACCTTCCAGCTTGCTTCCACCACCAGTGACGTAAACGCCTCCCGGCAACATTCCGAAGAGTCCGCTTTTCTCGATCTGCTGGCGCGCCAGCATCGCGATCTCGCGCATTCGACTCTCGATAATCTCACAGAGTACCCGACGCTGCATTGGCCTCGGATGAGTCTGACCAAGCTGCATGACGTCGACGCTATGATCCTCTGGCGCATGGGCTGCCACCGCGGAACCGTAGAGCACCTTCAGGCGCTCGGCTTCTTCAGGAGACGTTTTGAGCAGCTTGTTGATGTCGCTCGTCACCAATTGTCCGCCAACTGGAAACGATCCCGAATAGGCGATGACGCCTTGGGTAAAGATCGCGATGTCCGTCGTCCCGCCGCCGATGTCGATGACGACCGAGCCGAGTTCCATGGCCTCTTCGCTTAACACGCCGTATCCCGATGCGACCGGAAGCACGACAAGGCGGTCGATCTTCTTGCCAGCCATGTTCACAGCTTTTTCGAGGTTTTGGATATGCGTGGTCTGTCCAGTGATGATGTGGGTGGTGACCTCGAGCTTGCTGCCACTCAGCCCGATAGGCTTTGCAACGCCGCGCTGTCCATCGATTCGGAACTCTCTCGGAATCGCCTGTATCTGCTCACGATCCGGTGGGATTATAATTTGGCGGCTGTGGTTGATGACCTGGAGCACGTCTTCGCTGTTGATCGGGCGAGTTCCAGGGTAGATCGGGACGAAGCCTTGGCCGTTATGGCCCTCGATATGGGCGCCACCGATGCTGACCGTGAGGTTTTCGATCGGCTCCGAGGTCTGCTGCTGGACCTCTCGAACGGCCTCATCGATGCTGCGAGCCGTTTCTTCGAGGTCGGTCACAACCCCTCTTTGCAGGCCCTTGCACGGCACGCTGGCAACCCCTTTCACGACCAAATCGCCCTTTGCGCCCATACTGGCGGCGAGGCAGGCCGCCTTGGTCGAACCAAGGTCCAATGCGACGACGGTAGTGCTCATGTTGCGTTGATTTGCTGTTGCTGTTGCTGGGCCTGCTGCTGGATGCGCTTTCTCTCGCGGGCGTCTTGCCAGCGGGTCAGCGCGATTCGCCGAATCAGACTCAGGTTCACGAATATCCTACCGCCTAAAATGAGCGCGACGGCAAGAAAGAGGTTGATTCCGATTCGATCTCCCAGCCACGCCAGGAAAAACGAGATCACTATGTTGGACAGAAATCCCGTGAGAAAGATGTCGGAGAAGAACTTGCCTTCGAGGCTGCTGCGCAACCCACCGCAGATGGTGTCCATGCCCGCGAGACATGCGACGGCGATGTACGTTCCAGCGATTCCGCCCACCGGACCAAAGACGAGTCGGGCGATGAGAACGCCGAGCAGGAGGGCCAGGATGGGTATGAGGATCACTTGGCGTCCTTCGGCACTGTGGCGAATTTGGTGTTCGTAGGTCCGGCGTAGGCGGGAAGCCTCATCTTCTTGACGCTTTCGACTTTGGTGGGGCAACCAGCGCTCTTCAACTCGCTGAGGATGCCTCCCGGCAGATTCATGCCGCCCAGGAGCGTCTTCGGATCTCCGATCGCCTGCACGACTACCGGTGAGGCGATTCGCACGTTTCCGACGTACATCACTGATCCAGCGCATCGGAAGTTAGTGCCCACAGAGACGCGATTTCCATTGACCGCGATCGCCTCCGCGCCGGCGTTCCATAGCTCGTTGACGACCCGAAGGACGTCGACGTCGTGAATGATCTGATCTTGTTCGAATCCGCCGTTGTTGTTGAGGTTGTCTTCGATCGTAACAGTCAGCCCAGGGCCCTCGACCTCCGTCATGCCGGCGTATTGCTTCGTCTCCTGCAGGCTATCGTTGAGGAGTTTCGCCTGGCCGGACTCTTTGGCGGCGGCCTTTTCGAATCGGGTTTTATCCTCTCTCAGCTTCGTGACCTCCGCAAGGATGCGGCTGTACTCTTCTTGCAGATCGAGCGTGCCTCCCCGGATGCGGGATGCCTGGTCCGGGTCAAGGCTTCCGAGCCGAGTCGACTTTGCTTCTTGAGTCAGCCAGGCGAGCGTGATGAGGAAGCCGA
>JAYROD010000354.1:0-4216 GCA_041911835.1 Fimbriimonadaceae bacterium
GGATTCCGGGGCATTGAAGAAGCTCATCGCCGTGCCATTGGCGTATTCGATAATTCCCTTTGCGTCGCAGATAAAGACCGCGATCTCGAGGCCCTCGGCCAGGGCGCCGATCGGCTGATGCTCTCGGCTGAACGAGTTCAGGTCAAGCTCGTGCGCCATTCCTTCTCTGGATGCCATCGAGCGGAACCAGCCCGTGGTCCTCAGCAAACCAATGAGCAGCGCGGCCATTGCAGCGAGCGGCAAGGCGATCGCCAGACCCTCCGTCGATCGCGTGGCGAGCGCGAGACTGAGCCCGACGAGCACGAACGCGACGGCGGACCATATCCAGAGGTCAACGGGAAGCTTGGTTGGCGAATTCACCCAAAGAGTTAGACGAGGCCCCGGGTCGCGATACATCGCATCCATGTAAACTCGCCCAAATGATTCGGTCAACGACTGTTCTCGGAGTCACTCGAGACGGCAAAACCGCCCTCGCCGCCGATGGACAGGTGACGGCAGGAGAGGCGACGATACTCAAGCGTTCCGCCAAGAAAGTCCGGCGGCTGGCAGGCGGAAAGGTGGTCTGCGGATTCGCAGGATCCGTTGCCGATGCACAAGCGCTGACGGACCGGTTCGAAAGCAAGCTGGAGCAGTTCGGTGGGAACCTTAAGCGGGCCGCCGTCGAGTTCGCCAAGGATTGGAGAACGGATAAGATCCTCCGGCAGCTCAACGCCATGATGATCGCGGCAGACACCGAAGGGCTGCTGCTCATCTCTGGAGATGGCAATGTCATCGAGCCCGATGACGGCGTGATTGGGATCGGGTCAGGCGGGCCGTTCGCCCTTGCTGCCGCTCGCGCCCTCATCAGCCACACAAAATTGTCTGCCGAGCAGATCGCCCGTGAAGCGCTCGAAATCGCTGCGGACATCTGCGTTTTCACCAACCACGAGATCGTCGTAGAAGTCGTATGAAGCGGATCGAGGCCTATATCCGGGTCAATAAGCTCGAGGAGGTCAAGCTGGCGCTCGAGGAAGCAGGCTGCGTCGGGATGAGCGTCGAGCAGGTGCGCGGTTTCGGTCGCCAGCAGGGCCGAACTGACAAGTACAGAGGCAGTACCTATGCACTGAACCTCATTCCCAAGATGAAAGTGGAGGTCGTCGTCAAGGAAGAGGACTTGGAAGCGGCCATCGACGCAATCGTGAAGACTTGCCATAGCGGAGACGTCGGGGACGGAAAAATCTTCGTCAGCGATGTGCTGGAGGCCATCCGCATCCGGACGGGCGAACGAGGGGACGCCGCCTTGAGCTAAGTCCTCGAACCGGGACTCATCATGCCGTTTAAGAACTTTCACATTTGGAGAGGGAGGCTGCCGCACTGGAGGGCCGACGACGTCACCTACTACGTCACCTTTCGGCATCGTAGGGAACTCGAACCGGCAGAACGGCACGTGCTCTTCAATTGCCTGCTGAAGCCGGAAGGCCGGAAATGGAACCTCGTCATTCTCTGCGTGCTGCCGCAGGCGACCGAATTGCTGTTCACCGTCAATGATCGGCCGGACGGTTCTCCCTATGAGCTCGCTGAAATCGTGGAAAAGGCCAAGGTCAAGGCCGGCAAGCTCATCGTGAAGAAGAGCGGCGAGCGGTTCCCGCCGTTTTATCACGAAAGCTTCGATCGAATCGTCCGCGACGAGTCCGAACTAGACGAGCGCTGGAGCGCGATTCTGGAGTCTCCAGTTGCCGGCGAACTTGTCGAGGACCCGGAAGAATATGAGGCGCTCTGGGTCGCCGACGCAACCTAAATCGACGCCAACTTCATCCAGTTTCTCAAGTTTCCCGGCAAAAGTACCAACAATCTTCCTTGAAGGTCTGAGGTGGGCATACGCCTGCCTCCACGACAGACAGAGAGGGAAACGATTTTGGCAAAAACCAACTTTCCGAAGAGTGCAACAGGTTTCAACACCTGGTTCACCAATTTTAACAAGGCGTTTACCGCCAACTATAAGGCCTGGGGCTTTACGCAGAAGGACTGCCGCCAGGTGAATCAGTGGTACAAGAGCTGGCAGCAGAGCTACAGCGCTTGGACCCATTTCAACGAATTCCAGAAGTTCATGGGTAAGTTCCATAACTTCCAGTGGCAGGCATGCCAGTCCATGATCGAGGGCTATTGGACCCAGATCACGAAGAACAGCAAGTTCAACGGCAACGTGCAGTTCTGGTTCGGCGCCACCGCCAAGAATGTCACCGTGACGAAGCCCGCCGTCAAGAAGACGACGAAGAAGGCCGTCGCCAAGCAGTCGACGCCGAAGAAAGCCACGACGAAGATCGCCGCTTCAAAGCCTGCCGCTAAAAAGACGGCAGCGAAGAAAACGATCGTGAAGAAGGCGACAGCCAAGAAGACCATCGCCAAGAAAACGACGGCCAAGAAGGTCGCCGCCAAGAAGACGATGGCCACCAAGCCCGTGAGCGTCAAGCAGATGGCCAAGAAGCCGGTCCGCACGAGCCCAAGAGCGACGACGACCAAGTCGACCGCCGCCAAGGCGAAGAAGATCACGAAGAAGTCCACCGCCAAGAAGACCATCAAGTTCGGAAAGGCGATTAAAGCTGTGAAAACCACTCCAACGAACGGCGCGACATCTGCCCCGTTCGTTTGGTTTACGTCTGGCGCAAAGAAGGGCTCGGTCAACGTGTACGTCGGCTCGAGCAAGAATGGCGGCTTTAAGCCCACCAACGGCGCCCACTCGGCTTACGTCGAGTACCGCAACGGCAGCGGTAAGTGGAGCAAGCTCACACAGGGCACCAACTTCCCGTTCACCCACACCGTCGCGGGCAACAACAAGAAGATCTACTACCGAGCGTGCTGGATCAACAACGGCAAGAAGGGCTCTTGGAGCCCGGCCGTGAGCTACACGTTTGGAATGAAGGCCGCCGCTTAAGAGCAGCCAGTAGGACCTCCAGAGAAACTACGGGTCCGGGCCGAAAGGCTCGGGCCCATTTTTTGGATCGAGTCGGACGGCAAAAGGTCCCATACTTAACCGTTAGTTTGCGCCGTGAGCAGGTAGATTGCGCCTATGGCAGACAACAACTACGATGCAATGGCCCTGGCGCAGGGCAAGACGTTTGTTTGGCACGAGGTCTACGGTCCGAAGTCGCAGCAACTCATCGACTTCTACACCCAAGCGCTCGACTGGGGATCTCAGGAAATGGACATGGGTGGTGGCTTCACCTATAAAATGCTCGTCGCGAATGGCCAGCCTGTCTGCGGTGTGATGGGTACGTCCGAGATGGAAGGAATGGGAGATGTGCCAGCGCATTGGTCGACGTACATTGCGGTCGACGACGTAGATGCCCGGCAGGCGAAGTGTGAGGCGTTGGGGGCGGTCAAGCTTCATGGCCCGATGGATGTGCCGACGATCGGGCGGATGGTCCTGATGAAAGACCCCGGCGGCGCGACGTTCTGGCTGTTCCAGGCTGCCATGGGTTAACTGGCCGCTCGGGAACCAACTACACGTATGATAATCTAAATAGGATGACCGCCTCGCCCAAGACCGGAGGAGCCTACGCGTACGAAAACGACGTACTGGGCAACCGCACCTGGCGGGATCGGTACATCAGCGGTTCGAGCTCAGCGCGCTACACCTGGGATGAAGTGGGGCGCATGTACAGCTACTGCACCACCAGCGGTGGTGCCAAGTACGTCTACCGCGCCGACGGCATGCGGGTGGAGAAGATCGAGGGGCTGAGCCTCAGTTGGGTGGAGACCAAGAGCAAGGACGATTCAGAGTCTTCGGGATATTACGATGCGGTTTGGGCATCGAACAAGCCCACCACGCGCTACTACTACGACGGCCAGATGGCTTGCGAGGAGGATTACACCAACGGCTCGACCTACACGTACACGAAATATGGGATAGGAGCTCGAGGTGTGGACTATATCGCGAAGACGGCTTCTTCGACGACCGTCGCCTACCCGCTTTATGATGCTCATGGCAATATGATCGCGACAGTGAACACTTCCGGCACGCTCGCGGACGGCCGGTATTACGATGCTTGGGGGAATGTCATCGGTTCTGGTTCTGCGACCGGTGAACCCAAGGGACGCTACTGCGCGAATCTCGGGCACGTGCAGGATGATGAATCCGGCCTCATCTACATGCGGGCGAGATACTACGAGCCTGGGAGCGGTAGGTTTGTGAGTGAGGATGTGCAGCGTGACGGAACGAACTGGTTCGTGTATGCTA
>JAYROD010000355.1:0-2552 GCA_041911835.1 Fimbriimonadaceae bacterium
AGGTGCCGGCTCGAGCGGTTCTGCACGGGGTCGATAACGGTTGAGATGGTGTCCAGCGTGCTCTCGGCGAGGAGGATGGCGTGGCCGGGGAGGCCGTGATCGTGGAGCGCTTGAGCGAGCCGGAACCGAGCGACGACGTTGTCCGGCCGATCATGCACGTTCCGATAGGCTGCGTCCAGGGCGTCGGTGTCGATCTCCTGCATCTCGATACGTTCCATTTGCGAGACCGCATACGGAAAGAACGCCATGAGCGACAGCAGGATGATGAAGACCGCGCCCGAAGCGATGGGCACCGGCTGCCAGATCGCGATCGCCATCAGCAGGAACAGGACGGCGAATGCAGCGATGCCCTGCACGACGTCTAGGTCACCATCGATCATCGACCGAATGAGGAAGAGCGCCGCCACCCCAACAATCGGGATCATTCCCAGAGCGATCAGCAGGCTCGTGACACCGGTTTCCAATCCTGCCATAGTTGAGATTGGGACGAATGAGGGGCGCTGAGCGTTCAGAGTCATCCATTCGCGCCAGAGTTCCCTGCATTGGGTCCGCCGGTAGCGACCGAGGCAAGGGGTTCTAATGATGCAGAGCCTCAGTTTTCAGTGCGTCCTCGGACGTCCTTCTCGGGTGATAGAGCCACGAGCCATGGGAATGCCGAATGGCGAATTGGAACAATGCCACGCCGCGCTGAGACAAAAGAATATGCTGCACATTCTTATGTCGTGCAGACATGGTTGTACTGCGGAGGGGCATGTATGCGCCGTTTCATGAAAGCTGCAAGCTTGGCTTGCTTCGCCTCGATGGCCACGTCAGCCCCATCCCAGCAATACCAATTGCAGCTCCTGCCTAACGCCGACTTAGGTTGGGGGATTAATTCTGCTGGCGATTGCACCGGCACCCATTACCCGCCACCCGGGGATCAGGGTCGTGCGTTCATTTACTCGGATGCCGGCGGATCGTTGGATCTTCCTCCGGTAGGGTCCTTAACGAACTGCCTTGGGTACGCGATCAATGACTTCGATCAAGTAGCGGGGACAGCCAATGACCGTCCAGCGATCTGGACCAACGGTGTCGGGCACGTGATTCCGATGCTTCCGGACTACACTTCGGCTCGCGTGACTGGAATCTCGAATTCGGGACTGGTGATCGGATATAGCACCGGATCTTTCGGCCCGGGCCCTCACTCGGGATTTCTGTGGGGTTCTTCGACGGGCGTCGCACCACTGTTGCCACTCGCGGGAAGCGATTCCAGCCGCGCTTATGGAATCAACGATTCAGGAACCGTTGTAGGGCTCTCCTTTTTCTCGGGCAGCATACTGAACAAGGCAACCGAGTGGGTGAACGGCGTTCCTAACGAGCTTGCGCCAGGGCAAGGCTTCACAGAAGCTTTCGGTGTTAACGACTCGGGAAACGTCGTCGGATATGCAAGTGGAAGAGGCGCAGTTTTTTGGAACCGAACAGGTCCGCTCAGCACGATAGGTTGGCTCCCTGGGTATCAACACATCTATCCAACTGACATAAATAATCGAAATGTCGCGGTCGGTGGTGCTGCCAATTTTCAATCGGGACCGATGTCGAGTCACGGTTGGGTTTGGGATTCGGTGCTTGGGCTTCGCGATCTGAATACAGTTACAACTGGAATACCGTCTGGATGGGCTATTACAGATGCGACTGGAATAAACGATCAGGGTCAAATCGTCGGTTTCGCCGACAACGGTGTCAACGCGGGAGCTGCAGTGCGACTCGATCCAGTGCCCGAACCCAACTCGATAATCGCTTGTGGGATTGGACTTGCGTTTCTGCTGGGAAAAAAGTGCTCTCGCTGTTCGTGGACGCGAATTTTCTTTGGGGAATGCGTGGAGTGGAAGATTGATCCACCGTCAATTTGAAGATTAACTCTTCGAACAACGGCCCAAAACCTGCCACAATTTGTCCCCGTGAGTTCAAGCGACGCGACCGGCATGTTCATCAACGAGACGCACACTTCGGCGGCCATCTGGCAGTACCGCGTCGACAAGATGATCCTGGAAGGGAAGACGAAATATCAGACCTACCAAATCTGCGAAGTGCCCCGATTCGGTAAGTCCCTCTTCCTCGACTACAACATCCAAACCTCCGCGCTCGATGAATATGTTTTCCACGAGTGCATGAGCCAGCCCGCCATGACCCTGCACCCGAACCCCAAGCGCGTAGTCGTCTGCGGCGGCGGGGAAGGTGCGACTCTCCGCGAGGCGCTCACCCACAACACAGTCGAAGAAGCGATTATGGTCGACATCGACGAGGAACTGGTCGACATGGTCAAGGTGCACATGAAGGAGTGGCATCAGGGGGCCTTCGAAGACCCTCGGACCACGCTGATCCATACCGACGCCCGCCAATGGCTCGTGGACCACAAGGGCGCCGGCTTCGACGTCATCCTCAGCGACCTACCTAACCCCAACGAGGACGGGCCAGGGCAAATGCTCTACACCAAGGAGTACTACCAGATTTGCGCCGATGCGCACGGAGACGACGGCGTGCTGGCGATGCAGGCGTGCTCGGCCAACGAGAAT
>JAYROD010000356.1:0-2724 GCA_041911835.1 Fimbriimonadaceae bacterium
AGCTGGATCCTGAAGGCAAGGTCCTCAGCAAGAAGATGCTCGAATAAAAGGGCCATTCTCGCTAGAATCGGGGGGAGGCGCTCAGGCGAAAGAGCCGACCATCTAAGTTGAGCCGATGCGCCTTTTCAGTTTTAAGAGGAGAATCGAAACAGACTCCCGATGGGAGGCAGCTTCGTCCGAGCAACTTCAGACTCGTGCGCTGCCACTCCTTGGGCTGTGCCTTTCCTTGCTGGATTCCGTAAATTTCATGCTCGTAAGTCCAGGATCTGCGGAGAGCAAAGCCTTCGAATCGCAACTCGCAGCGCTCAAGGGATCGATCGAAGACAGGCTTCCCTCTTTCGATCGGCTAAGTCAGGTTCAGCGCGAAAGTCGCGAGTCGATCCGCGGAATTGGAGACTGGCAGCGGCGGGAACTCGAACAGCTTCAGAAAGAGCTCGTTGGCGCGATTCGGAGCCTTGTCGAGGAGATTCGAGTGGCGTTGAGGGATCACGAGAATCTGCTAGGTGATTTCGGGGACTTCAGCGGCAGGCTCGACGCGATGCGTACCTGCGACGACATTCAAGAATTGAAGATCGGATTATGTTCGGAGGTCAACGTCGCAAAGCGGATCATCGAGTGGCAGTCGGCTGCTCACGAATCGTTGCGGGCCAACTATGAAGAAGCGGTTCGGGGTTTACGGGCGCACATCGACGACGGGACTGAGACAGTCCGCCGCGACGATCTGACCGGCTTACCCGACCAGCATGAATTGGAAAGTCGGCTCGAAACGGTCCGATCGCAAACGTTGGACAAGAACTCGGTCCTCAGCCTCGCCGTGATCGACCTGGACAACTTCAAGCGGATCAACGATGAGAACGGCAGGCAGGCAGGAGACACCTTGCTCAGCTTCTTTGCTCGGCACATTGAAGTGGCGATGGGCTCAGACTCGGTCGTGGCTCGAACTGGAAACGACGAGTTCTCGGTATTGTTCGTGGGATTCGAGGGGCTATTGGAGAAGCGGCTGCGCAAAGCGTTGGACACTATGCCGGAACTCAAAGTGAAGCGTGGAGACCAGGGCCAGAGCGCTGGAATCGCACTCCAAGCATCGGCCGGAATCGCTTCAATCAAGGAAGGCGAAAGCCTTTCCAAAGCGGCTGAACGCGCCTGTGCGGCACTCAATGAAGCACGCCGCAGCGGTGGGAACCGCATTCAGACGTTTGGACCTAAGAAGGCTGCTTAGCCGGGCTTTTCCGGCGCCGTGGTGTCGCGCCGTCCTTCCCTTCGAGCTTGCCGAGCTTATGCTCGATAGCATCGGTGAGCGCCTCAGGGTCTGAGTCGTGCTCTTCCTTGAGCCGCTGGAAAACTAGCGTACCGACGACGCCCACCATTGCTCCAAACATGAATGTGGCCAATCCTTTGCCCATAAGCTTGTTTTACCCGCTCAGAGGCTCCGGGCAAGAAAAAAGGCCCCTGAGTCCTCATGGGGACCCAGGGGCCGCGACACTTACCCTTACGGCCTGATGAACAGGAACGCAGAGGCACGGGTCGGTCTGCCTGTCACCGTACAAATGATCTCCACGCCGATCTTTCTGGAGACCGGGCGGGCGGTGATGTCCCAGCTCACGCTGTTCGCGCCTGCCGGAATGAACACCGTCGACGGTTGGGTTACGAACGTCGGCATGCTGGCCGAGACGTTCACCGTGATTCCACCGAACGGCGCGTTCTGATCAAGGAACAGAGTGGCATGCGAGACCTGGTTTCCGCGAACGGTGTTCGGGACCAGTTTCAGCTTGCCGAGGTTCGGAGGCGTGATCGTGAGGATCGCCTGAGCCGAGGTCACGCCCCGCGTCACGGTGATCGTGGCGAAGGTTGTGATCGGAGTCGGCAACGTGTCGATGTTGAACACTCCCACGGTTTCTCCCGCTGGGATGTTGATGCTCGTGGGCACGGTCGCTGCGGCCGAGCTGGACGAAATCGTCACAAGCGAACCGCCAACGGGTGCCGGATTGTCGAGCGTCACGATTCCCTGAGCCGTGCCTCCACCAGAGATCGTCGATGGGACAATCACGAAGTTCTGGATGCCGGGAGCCCGAACCGTCAGCGGAGCGGTCACTTGGACTCCACCGCCGATGTCCGCCGTCACGGTTCCGACGAAGTCAGACGTGACTGGGTTCGTGACCACGTCGAACACGAGCTGAGTTTCGCCGTTCGGAATTGTCACGGACGCCGGAAGCTGCAGGGCCGGAGCGATCGTCGTAGTGAGATTCGCCACGATGTCGGCCGGAGCGGCTTCACTGAGCGTGATCGTACCGGTCGGGTATGGCTGGACTCCACCAACGACGCTCGCAGGATCGATAACGAAGGTCATCGTCAGTGCACGAATATGGAGGTTCGTGCTGACCGTTGTGAAGCCAGCGATACCTCCCTTGTCGGCGCTGATCGTGACATCCTCGCTCGCCGGGAGCGGGTTCGTTTGGATCGTGAACGTGTCGCTCACCGTTTGGCCGGCTTGAATGGTCACGGTGTCGTTGCCATTCGGAGTGATGAAGCTCGTCGCAGCCGCGTCGCTTGTGTGAAGCGTGACCGTGAAGCCACCTGGGCCGGCTGGGCGACTAATCGTCACAGTACCGGTTAGCGACGACCCACCGAGCACGTTGTTGCTGCTCAGGGCGATCGAGACGAGGTCTGTCGCCAGCACGTTGAGCGTGCCTTGCTTCACGACGGCGTTATAGGTCGCGCTCAAGG
>JAYROD010000357.1:0-2409 GCA_041911835.1 Fimbriimonadaceae bacterium
CCGGTCGACTACTACCTGAACGAAGATCTCAAGTCCTCGACGCTCGACTATCTTTCGAGCTCGTTGGATTTCGAAAGCGTGCCATTCATCGAAGACTTCGACGGCGCCTATGACATCTCGGTCTTCAAGTCGGGTTTCTCTGTCCCCATCGATTCTCTGAATACGGTGCTCCAACGGGACCACAGCGTCGCTGTTTGCGCCGTAGGGTTGGTTGACCCGCAGGGTGAGGTCGATAAGCGGCTGCAGGAGATCCTGATCGACATCGACCGTAAGAAGCCGGTCGGCAATAAATCCAGGCTGGTCATCTTGCATGCCTTCTGCAGATCTTTGGGCAATGACACGCCGGTGATCAACTTCCAGACGCCCGGCGACAACCCGCTGTTCAAGGCCAGCAACATCAGTTTCGCCACAACGAGCACGCTCACGGTCGACTCTGGACAGCAGACTTTCGAGGCTCGTCGAGGGGACGCAAGTGGCGATCAAATCTATGCCAGCAAGGTCGTCAATCTTCAAGCCGGTGGACTCTATCTCGTCGTGGTCTCCGGCGTCGAGGACTCCACTGACCTGGCTCGAAGGCCCCGCATCGATTTCATCGAGATGACGACCAAGGAAGACTAATCCTTGGCTTTTCCACACGCTCGCGCACAAATTTGTGCGCATAATGAAAGCTCCTTCGGCGCGTCAATTTGGGCGCCGCTCACGTCTTATCATGTCGAGTGATTCGCAACAAGATACGCTGGCCGAAAAGCGGTGGCTCCATGCTCTCGCGAAGGGTGATCCTTCCGCGCTGGGAGGGCTATACGAGATGTACGGCGAGCGGATCTTCCGATACTGCTATAGGATGCTCGGGAACCGGACCGATGCTGAAGACGCAACGGCGGAGACATTCCTTCGAGTCCTGCGCAGGTCAAATGAACTCAGAGCCGACGGAGCGTTTCGCACTTGGCTTTTTCGAATCGCCCGGAACCTGTGCATCGACAAGATGCGGCAGCACAAATTGCTTGAGCTCCCGATCGACGCCCAAATTGGAGGTGGCGAAGAAAGGAGCACGCTCAAGATCACGGTGCAGCAGGCCCTTACCGACCTGCCCAGCGAATACCGTGAGCCTCTTATTCTTTGCGACCTGGAAGACATCTCTGCCAAGGAAGCGGCGGAAGTCTTAAAAATCAGCGTCCCCGCTCTCAAATCTCGGCTGTACCGAGGAAGAAGAGCCCTGAGGGACAAACTAGGGGGCACCCTGGAGAAGGCACTATGAACAAGGATATCTACAGCAAACTCGTCGATCTCTATGCCGGCGACGAACTGCCAACCGAGCTTAAGGAAGAGCTTGAGAAGGCGGCGTTCAACGATCGCGATCTGAGCCACGAAATGGCCACGCTGCGCACTACTGTCGAGTTGATCCGCTCGCAGGACACCCCGGAATTCACCGAGGAGTCATTTCAGAGGATCTTAATGAAAATGTATGCCCGAGGAGTGGACCCGCAGACCAAGACGCCGATTCCGTCCCACCTGCAGTTCCATCTCCCGATCGCGGGCTGATAGGAGAGTCGCGTGAAGCTCGAATGTAACCGTAAAGATCTGTTTGAAGCACTCAGCTTCCTTGTGCCAGTCTCGAGCGCGAGAACGGCCCTCCCCATCCTTCAAACGGTTCGAATGACCGCCGACGGAACGGGACTGACCATCCTTGCCTGCGATGGAGAGATGTGGGCAGAGCGCAAGACGTTGGCCACCGTGAGCGAACCCGGCGCCGTCTGCGTTCAGGCAAAGCTCCTCGGGGACATTGTGAGTTCGCTCCCCGACGGAACCGTTTCGTTCGAGCACAACGGTACCGCCCTCTTCCTGCGTCAAGGCGCTTCCGAATGGCGGATGTTGGCGCTTCCGGCCGAGGAGTTCCCTTCTATTCCCGAAGTCAATCCGACCGCTGAAATCGAGCTGGCCATGGGTGAACTGCGAGATGCCGTGAATGGCGTCTCCTTCGCAGTCGCGGACGACAATTCGCGTCCAGTCCTGACGGGAGTCTTGTTCACCTACGATGGCAAGCTGCTGACGTTGGTCGCAACGGACACCCATCGCCTGGCCGTGATGAAGATGGACCGTGAGGGGCTGGGGTCCGATGTCACCGCCGTGGTCCCCGAGAAGGCGCTGCGAGCGATCAGAAACCTCCCGCTCTCCGATACAGATCGAATTAGAGTTCGATTCGAAGAAACTCGGCTCGGCGTGGATTCCGGCGACTCCAAGGTTGTTTCCCAACTCTTGGCGGGCAGCTTCCCCAACTGGGAGCGTGTCGTTCCGAGTGAGTGCACTCGCACCTGGGTGCTGGATCGCACCGAACTGCTCGATAACGTCAAACGCGCGATGATCATGGCCAGAGATAACGCTTTTCGGATCCGATTTACCGGCCACGGCGAA
>JAYROD010000358.1:0-2199 GCA_041911835.1 Fimbriimonadaceae bacterium
GGATAAGGCGCAACAGGACCAGCAGGATAGGTGCGAAGACTCCTATCGATTCATTGCCCGGAATGACGCCAATTGCGACCGTTGAGAGACCCATCATCATCAGGGTGAGCAAGAACGTATATTTCCTCCCCACCAAGTCGCCCATCCGACCGAAAAAGAGCGCGCCGAAAGGGCGCACGATGAAGCCGGTGGCAAAAGTCGCTAGAGTGGACAGCAATGCAACGGTTGGGTTGCCTTTGGGGAAGAATTGTGTGGCGAGAATGGTGGCAAGCGATCCGAAGATGTAGAAGTCGTACCACTCGATGAGGGTCCCCGCGGACGACGCAAGAATAACGCTCCAAATGCCTTTGGGCTTGTCGGCGATCACAACCATGGGGCATTTTAGCCCGATGGCTCTTCTGGGGACTACATGGCGAAAGCCTCAAAATCGCTGCATTATTCTCTTCTTTCTAGCCAGGAGCCTCGGAGTCAACCGAACCTGAGCCCCCTTTCGGGTCGTTTCGGCATGACGCCAAAGTTCTGCCGCACGCTTCAGGTCGCCTGCTCGCGCATTGGCCTCCGCCAGCGCCTCCTCCGCATACAAGACCTCGATCAGGTAATGCTGCTCCTGGGTAATCCGCCGCAACGTCTCTAACTGCTCGAAAGCTTCAGGGAAGTTGCCCGCCATCATGGCGCGGGTTCCTCCGGCAAGTAGGAGCGTATGCTTTATCCAAAGATCGAGTTGCTCGTTCATGAGCCTTCGTGCATTTTCGGAGCAAAGCTCGGAGAAATCGCGTTGGTTTGCTTCGGCCGCCAGAACGGCGAAGTTGGACCAAAAGTGGGCTTGTTGTGCTCGATCAGCGGACTCGACGATGGCCTCGCCCTCCTTCATCGCCACTATCGCTTCGTCAAGGCTGTATGCGTTCCACAGGAACGCCGCTTTCGCGTTGATTTGAGTCAGCTGGCCCCCGCCGCCTGCCAATCTCATACGATTGTTCCAGTTCTCCGCGGAATCGAAATCTCCGGATTCGATGAACGTGAATAGCACGAGCCCCGAAATCCTCGCTGCATTGGCCCGATCTCTGGCTTGAGCTGCCATACGATACGCCCTTTGATACGCGGCGAGGGCGTCTCGGACGATGAAGCTCCGCAAGAGCAATGTTCCCGTCATCTCCATGTGCTCTCTGGCATAGGGATCGGATCGGCTCTTCGGGCGTGTTCTCGCCAGGAATTCAGTTTGAGTCCCCACTTCGAGACTCTCGAAGATGCGCTGTCCGCCTGCGAGAATCGAGCGTGCGAGGTCCACATCCAGTTCAATCGAATCGAGCACTAGCTGTTCGAAGTGGTTTTGAACCGGTGACAGGTTTTCGGTGTCTTGATTTGCCCCCCAATGCGATCTCATCTGATCGAACCAAGGGTGGGAGATTCCCGGGCTGATCTGCGGAGCGGCAGCCGGCTGTCCATTGGGGAGTGTGAGATCGACGAGCCAGTCTTTTCGCGCAGCTTTCAGCCGAGAATGTTCGATCTTGACGGCATCGGCTCCTACCCATTCCTTTAGCCTCGAGATGGATTGCCTGAGCGCGGTTTTCGCGTCCTCAACTGGCTTGCCTGGGTAGAGGCGTCGCGCAAGTTCGTCTCGGAAGATCCACGTGTCCGGGCGGGCGAGCAGCCCCGCCAGCAGAACGGCGGTTGCCTTCGATGGTGGCGGACCAAGATCCTTGCCATTGCATTCCACCGTGAAAGTGCCACCCAAGTGGGCCCGCCACCTGGGCAACTCACTTCCCGAAAATTGGGGTGGTTCGCTCATCACTTGAACTCATCTCCGCCATCTCGTCACGGTTGTGTCACGAGTTTTCGGAGAATACTCCAAGCCATCGGGATGCCGATACGGTCTTCCATTGGCTCTTGCAGCTGCGACCAGAAGTGTTTCGGAAAATGGAGATCGTTTCATCCGTTTCTTACAAAGCACAGGACCGCCCTAATCCCAAGCATCTCGATAATCGATTCGAAGGTGTTGGATACCAATCGGTCGATAACCTGCCAGTCATCGCTGACGCGAATTCCGCGTGACCGACGGCTGTGTTGGAGCGGAGCGTTAACGTCGGGATCGCAACGGGAGGGATGGCGCTCGCGGTTTACAACAGGACTCGATCGTCTCTCCGCATTCTTGGGGTGAAAACCTCAGACGATTTGGACCAAGACTCTTTCAATGCTTACTTA
>JAYROD010000359.1:0-2014 GCA_041911835.1 Fimbriimonadaceae bacterium
GCATCGATCTGACGCTTTTTCTCCAGCTTGACGGGGTCCTTACCGTGGTGCGAAACGTCGTGGTGCCCTTCAGGCACTCCAATTTGCGCATAGCTGCGATTGCTGCCGTCGTTTGCGAGCATGAAAGTCGTGATGCGCGTAAGATCGGCTTGAAAAGCCAACACCATCATGTCGCCCATGAGCTTGACGTGATCGCCGAAATCCCGCGGGATGCCGCTTGGCTTTGGTCCTGCGGCGGCAGCAGGATCGGCCTTCTCCAGCTTCTCTATCCTCTGCTCGATTTCGCGGATCCCGGCAAAGTACTCGTCGACTTTCTTTTGGTCGTGCAAGCCCAGCTTGGCTTTGAGTGCCGAGGCGTCCTCAAGGACAAAGTCGAGGATGCTCTTCTTGTATTGCCGTCGCATGAAGCTTTGGGCGTCCGCACCTGCGTTGGACCCGAACAGCCTTTCAAACACCAGTTTTGGGTTCACCTCCTTGGCTACCGGAGTCGATTCGGATCGCCAGGAGATGCTCGAAGAGTAGGCGCAGCTGTAACCCGAGTCGCAGTCCCCCGCCAGCGCTCCACGCTCACAGCCCAGTTCGAGCGAAGGAAACGCGGTCGTATTCCCCACTTTCATCGCAGCCAGTTGATCGACCGAAATGCCGTTGTGGATGTCCGCTCCCGAGGTCTTCTTTGGATGCACACCAGTCAGAAAGCACGCCGTCGAGCGCGCGTGGTCGCCAGGTCCATCCCCCAATGCGAATGCGTTATGCTGCCCGAGGCCGGTCAGCACTGAAATCTTGTTCTTGACCTTCGCGAGCGGCGCTAGCGTCGAAGGCAGCGCGTATTCCGCTCCCTCAGTAGCTGGGGTCCAGTAGTCCATGTTGACGCCGTTCGGGACAAACAGGAACGCCATGCGGTTCGGTCTGGGCTTCATCGCCGACTGAGCGAGCGCCGTTAGCGGCAGCATCCCTTCGAGGAGCGGCAACGCAACGACCGTACCCAATCCTCTCAGAACCGTTCTTCGCGAAAGTGGTTCGCTCATGGCAAGATGGTCGCCTCCTTGTGGCGTTTCGTGAAAGCGTCGCTCCGCACGATGTCCAGAATCAGGCTCGAAAACTTATAGCCCGATTTCGCTGCATCAGCAGCGATTCCTGAGAGCATTGGTTGGTCGGCGGTTGTCATTCCTCTTCCTACAGCATACGTCATGAGCTTTTCCGCCAAAGTCCTAACAAATTCATTCTTCCGCGATTTGATGATCTGCCTTAGCTCGCTTGGCCCGCTAAACCGTTTCCCGTCGGGAAGCACACCTGTCGAGTCAATCGGCAGATTGCCTTCCTTGGTGCGCCAACGGCCGATCGGGTTGAAGTTCTCCAGCCCGAATCCGAGAGGATCGAGCTTTGCGTGGCACGCGGCACACTCGGGCTTCTTGCGGTGCTCTTCCAACCGCTGCCGAAGCGTCACGCCTTCGATCGCCTTCCCTTCTTCCACCAACGTTCCGGCCCCCGGAGGTGGCGGTGGCGTCGGCGAGCCTAAGATGTTCTCGAGAATCCACTTCCCGCGCTTGACCGGCGAAGTACGAGTCGGATTCGAGGTGATCGTCAAGACGCTTGCTTGAGTAAGGATTCCTCCTCGCATGGGATTCTTCAGCTCGACCTTCCGGAACTGCGGACCGTCGATTCCGCCAATCTCGTAGAGCTTGGCCAGAGGTCCATTGACGAAGGAATACTTACCGTCGATGAAGTCGATCACGCTCCGGTCTTCACGAACAACGTAGTCGAAGAACCTGACAGTCTCTTCGAGCATCGCGGACCGCAGGGCTTCGGAGAATTCTGGAAACTGCTTGATGTCCGGCGAAACGATCGAGAGTTTCCTCAGTTGGAGCCATTGCTCGGCGAAATTCTGGCTGAGCATCGAGGCCTTTGGATCCTTCAGCATTCTGAGGACCTCTGCCTTAAGCGTCGCCGGTTCGTGGAGCTTGCCCTGCTGCGCCTTGGCAAACAGTTCATCGTCCGGCATCGAGCTCCAAAGAAA
>JAYROD010000360.1:0-2522 GCA_041911835.1 Fimbriimonadaceae bacterium
CTTCGCGTTATGAGCGCGACGAGCTACTGCTGCTCCACCCCACAATGAAAAAGCCCCGAGAAATGGCTTCTCGGAGCGTTTGAACCTGAATCTTCACTTTGGGTTGCGCCCAAGAAGCCCAAGTATTCGCTTTGACGTTTAGGCGCACCGAAAAGTGTCAGCACTTTTCTCAAATATCTCAGAGTGCGGGCGATAGTCTATTGACGCGGCCGTTCCATCGGCAACGCGCTCGCGCGCCATCTTGTCGAGCCCCTTCGCCTTGATAAGTTTGCATCGGAATCGCAGATAGCGCCAGATAAGGAATTCCGGATAAACGCACCCCCACCTATCGAGCCACTTCTCTAATTCGTCAGTTCCGAACTTGGACCAATCGACGACGATTCTACGCTCCGTCACATCCTCGATCTTCCCAATCTTTTCAGGCAGTGGCGGGTTTTCCGGCAGTCCAACGTTAGGGCATGGCGATGGGCAGTCAGGTCCGCACGAGTGGATCGGGCATTCGACAGAGCCGCTCCCATCAGCGAAATGGAAGATGATCTTGCTCGTGACGTCTTTCAGACAGGCGCCATGCAGGAAGACCAGCAACTCTCTCATCGGATCGCTGTACCCTTTCAGCACGGATTCTACGTCGGCATGAAGCATGAGGATGTCAGCGATATCGCCTGGGTTCCCGCGCCTCCCGCCCTCCATGTAGCTATCAGGCTTTGGAACAGCGGTTTCGTCGCCGGTCAAGATCCTCTCACGCTCGACTGCTCCAAATGAGTTCAGCCAAAGGTCTGCGAGATATTCGGTGGTGCGCTCTATTGCACGCTCAAAGGCCAAATCCTCCTGAATGGTTCGGACACTGCTGATCACCTTATCGAGGCGCTGTTTCACCTCCATTATCGTTTTCCTCCTTGAAAGCCTGGAGCGGACGGGTCGGATTCGAACCGCCTTCTTCCTCGGGAGAGGTGCATCGACCACCAATGCTTCGTCCGCGTTTGGGATAGGGCTTGGCCCGGCTCTGCAGCTGGGCACGCATGTCGTCGTCGAGCGGCATCAAATACCGATGCTTGCCCGGTTTGATGACGTACTTGAGCAGCTTGCGATCGATCTTCCAACCGTTCGCCTTGCGCTCCGAAATCGTTCTGGGATGGACCACACGCCCGTCGAGAATGGGGAACCGGTCGCCGGCAGTCTCCCCGTCGTAAATCCAGTTCCCCGCCTGGTAAATGCCTCCCCGATGTCCTTCTGCGGGATCGGCAAAGGAGACCACCAGCCGTAAGCCTCGGTATTTGCGTTTCAGCATCCGAATGGCGATCGCAACACTTTTCGAAACATGATGCCGATGCGCCCGCATTGCAATTCGCACGAGCTCGCACCCTTGGTGCTGGCTGAGTCCATACGGCCGCACCAATTGCGGCGTTGCACCCATCCCGAAGATGATCGCACCGATGAACCGGCCATCCTCCCAGATGCCGATCTTCGCGAGTTTCCCGGCAGGCATCCGCCTCGAGTAATGCCACGATTCGACTGCAAGACGCGCCGATCCATAGTCGATCCAGTCGAGAACTAGTCCGCGAGGCGCTTTCCGCATTGCTCGCACCTCCTCGCGCACGACTTGTCGAGCTCGCCCTGTTCGGATTCCGAAGCAGGTTCAATGCTTGGATCCTCCTCGGCCAGCGATGCGATCAACCGGTCCAGATCGCCTTGGCAGAAGCCGGAATCCTCCATGAGCTCCGCGTCTTTCGATTGGAGTTCTGAAAGCAGCTTCGAGAGCTGCAGCGCATCGCTCGAGCCGCGTTCTTGGAGCGCGTTGTCTGCAATTCCGAACGCGATCGACTCCTCCCTGCTCAGGTGAGAGATGTCGATGCAGGGCGCAAACCAAACGCCCGCACGCTCCCAGACGCCCTTTGGCGGCGGAGCTCCGGATTCCCGAATCGAACGGATGGCCATGAGCGCATGGTTGCCCGCCATGACCTCTCCGTTCCATACTCGGAGCGCGCCGTTGAAGCCGAACCGGAGGATGCTCTGAGCGATTCTCCGGACATCGCCCTTGCGGTAATTTCCTTCCCAAAGCCGCAGTTCGTGAATCGGAATGAGACCGACCTGATCGTTTTCCATAGAACCTGTTAAGTAGACGGTTGTCTACTATATTTCGTTTCCAATTCATGTTACCGCCTCGACAAGTCCGCGCTGCTCAAACCACTCCGATCGGTCGAACGATTCAGTCAACCTTTCACCGTTTGACCCGATCTTCAGCTTTTCGGTCTCGCCTCCAATTTCGAATCTTCCGATGGGCAGTTCTTTGCCACTAACTTTGCTGCGCCTCCAAAAGTCGATGCCTTCCATCGGGATCTTGCGATAGCGAACTTCATCGGGCAATTGAGTTTCCTGAGGCGAATCGATCTTCCGACCCTTCATCGAATCGATGATCTGATTCCGCTTATCGAACACTGCCTCCCAGCTGCATTTGCCGACCCATTCTCGATGGGCCCAAACGAACATCGCGGCAGCTTGATCGATTCCAAATAGCCCAACCA
>JAYROD010000361.1:0-5265 GCA_041911835.1 Fimbriimonadaceae bacterium
CCCGCTCGACGACGCCCTCGTCGGGGAGGAGATTTGGACGGAGCTGGATTGGTCGGTCATCGGCCCGCGCCTTTTCGATGAGCTGGACAAGCTGCCGGAAGAATATCGGCTGGCGGTGCAGCTTTGCGACGTCGAGCAGCTCACATATGAGGAGGCCGCGTCCGCGATGGAGGTTCCCATCGGCACGGTGCGTTCGCGAGTCTTTCGGGGTAGGCGATTGCTTCGCCAGAAGTTGGCATGGCTGGTGGACGGCTCATGATGCTCCATCGTCGCGATCCGAATGGCCCGCCCTGCAAGCACATGGAGAAGCTGCTGCAACAGGCGGCGGATGGATCTTCTCGCGGCGTTTCGCGATGGTATGCGCTTGCGCACGCAGCCCGATGCGGTCCTTGCCGTCGGTTCTTGGAGAGCCTTCGAGGAATGATCTCCCGGCTAAGAGGAGGTCGGGATGCCGATCCGCCGAAGGACGTCCTTGAGCGGTTGGTTCGCAAAATCCCGAAGACGTGATCACCCCCTGATATTCCGTCGCGTGTTTTGATCTTGCGGAAATCGGGATTGAGCCAATTGCTGGCGAAATCGGTTAGAGTCTGAACATGCGTGTGTCGCACCACATCTTCTCGATTCTCGCAGCTCTGGCCTCCTTGCCGGTGATGTCCCAGACTTGGACGCCGATGGCTCAGGGCTTCAGCGTCCTCACACCACAAGGACGCCTTGCAGTACAGGCGTATTCGGACTCTATCATCAGGGTGCGTTGCATTCCAAATCGCGCGAAACAAGCCGCGAGCCTTGCCGTTGTTGGTGGCCCCACGCGGACGAATGCCTCGGTCCGCACGGAGGGCCGCGCGCTCATCTTGCGGACTAACCAAATTGCCGCGCACGTCGATCCCAACAGCGGGAACGTTTGGTTCTCCGACCTGCATAATCATCCGCTGATTAAGGAAACCAGTCGCGTAATTCGGCCCGATTTGCCCTTGAAGCCTGATAGCTACCAACTTCAACAAAGTTTTGCTTTGTCTCCCAATGAAGGCATTTATGGACTTGGGCAGCACTTCACAGGTCGACTCAGCAATTTCGGGCAAGTCATCCGGCTGCAACAGAAGAATATGGATGTCGCCGTTCCGATGATGCTCTCGAACAAAGGATACGGCATTCTTTGGGACACTCATTCGTTAACAGAAGTGGCTATTGGAGCGACAGCAGGTGCCATTCCGTCTTCAAATTTGATCGATACCGACGGTAGATCTGGGGCATTGACCGGCGAGTACTTCGATGGCAATGCCTTTCAAAAGCGCGTAAAAACGGAACGAGATGCGTCGATCAATTTCGATTGGGGGAAGGGCTCGCCGGCGGGTCTTCCAAACGACCGATTCAGCATACGATTCACGGGCAAGATCGTACCGACGACGACCGGTGTTTACTCTTTCACAACCACGAGCGACGACGGAGTGCGGCTTTGGGTGGATGGAAAGCTCCTCGTCGATCACTGGGACCTCCATGCGGCGACAGCAGACACTGGACGGGTTTCCCTTCAGAAGGGCAAGCCGGTTTCCATCAAACTCGAGTATTTCGAGGAAGGGTTCGATGCCGTGCTCAAGCTTCAATGGACGGAGCCAACGGGCCAGCCAACACTGAAATGGTCGAGTGAGGCTGGCGCGGGAGTGGATTACTATTTTCTCTACGGACCCAAGCTCGAGCATGTCATCCAGAACTATCGCGCACTGACTGGCCCTGCGCCAATGTTCGGAAAATGGGCCTATGGTTACTGGCAATGTAAAGAGAGATATTCGTCGTCGCAAGAATTGTTGGATGTTTTGGGGCGGTATCGGAAAGAACGAACACCGATCGACAACATCATCCAAGATTGGTATTACTGGCATCCTGAACCGTGGGGATCGCATCATTTCGATCCGACGCGCTATCCCGATCCAAAGGCACTGGTCGATGAGATTCATCGGCAAAACGCTCACATCATCATCTCGGTATGGGCGAAGTTCGAACCGGGCAGCGAGAACTACAAAGAATTGGATTCCCGGGGCTTTCTTTATCCAGTGACTGAAATCAAAGGATTTGACAAGGAGGCGCGATACTACGACGCATTCAGTCCAGAGGCACGAGAACTCTATTGGCGACAGATCAAGGAAAACCTGTACGTCAAAGGCTTCGATGGATGGTGGCTGGATGCGACTGAGCCGGAGCTGACGACCAATTGGGGAGAGTTCCGAGCCTTTGATACGGCGCTGGGCAAGGGCGCGACGGTCTACAACGCTTACCCATTGATGACGACGTCAGCCGTCTACAAAGGCGATCGAGCAGAAAGCAATGCAAAGCGAAGTTTCATCCTGACCCGGTCTGCGTACCTAGGGCAGCAGAGAAATGGCGCAGTCACCTGGTCCGGAGACATCGGCAGCGATTGGGAGACATTTCGGCGCCAGATTCCGGCGGGACTGAATTTCTGCATGTCGGGAATTCCCTACTGGAACACGGACATTGGGGGGTTTGGAAGCCGCGATCCGAGCGATCCAGACTATCGAGAGTGCTTCACCCGTTGGTTCCAGTTCGGCGCATTTTGTCCGATGTTTCGAGTGCATGGAACGAGCCACCCCAAAGAGATGTGGAGGTTTGGCCCAGAGACCGAGAAGACCCTGGTGAAATACGACCGGCTCCGGTATCGCTTGATGCCGTATCTCTATTCCGTCGCGTGGCAAGTCTCGCACGATGGGTCGACGATGATGCGCGCGCTCCCTCTCGATTTTCAGGATGACCAAAAGGCGGCCGATGTGACCGACCAGTTTCTCTTTGGGCCTTCGATCATGGTGAATCCTGTGACGACGGCGGGCGTCGTCAAGCGAAGCGTGTACCTGCCTGGACACGGCGGATGGACTGATTTTTGGACTGGAAATCGATATGCTGGCGGCAAGAGCGTGACGATGGCTTCGCCTGTATCAGAGATGCCGATTTTGGTGAGGCCGGGATCGATTGTGCCCATGGGCCCGGAAGTGCAATACGCTTCGGAGAAGAATGATCCGGTCGAGATTCGGATTTATCCTGGGGCAAACGCGTCGTTCACGCTCTACGAAGACGAGGGGGACGGCTACGCCTACGAGCATGGAGTCTACACAACGATCACGATGCATTGGGACGATCGAACAGGGACACTGGCAATCGGCAAGCGTCAAGGGGCTTTTCCTGGAATGCTCCAGAGTCGGACTTTCAATATCGTGCAGGTAAGGCAGGGGAACGGTGTGGGAATCGACGTCCAATCGCGACCGGATGCGGTCGTCTCATACGACGGAAGGGCAGTCGCGAGAAGGCTCAAGGGCGTAGAATAGAGCTAACGTCGGGGCCCGCACCAATGGAGGGCCCGAAAAGGAGGCACAAATGGCACTGCAACTCGGGGATACCGTCCCCAACTTCACCCAAGACTCCACTGATGGGCCTATCGAGCTATACAAGTATGCGGGTGATGGCTGGGTCATCCTGTTTTCGCACCCCAAAGACTTTACGCCCGTCTGCACCACGGAGCTTGGCGCGGTCGCGAAGCTCAAACCGGAATTCGACCGGAGAGGCATCAAAGTCCTCGGACTCAGCGTAGACACACTCGACAGTCATAAAGGCTGGGTAGGCGATATCGAAGAGACTCAGGGAGTCAAGCTGAACTTTCCGCTTCTTGCAGACCATGATCGAAAGGTCGCAACTCTCTATGACATGATTCACCCGAACGAAGACAACGTTTTCACGGTCCGCTCGGTCTTTGTCATCGATCCAAACAAGAAGCTTCGTCTGACGTTGACATACCCTGCTCCGACGGGCAGGAATTTCGACGAGATCCTTCGTGCCGTCGATTCGCTTCAGCTCACCGATCGAAGTAAGGTGGCTACTCCAGTCAACTGGAAGCAGGGTGATGACGTCATCATTCTGCCGTCCGTCTCCGACGAAGATGCCAAGGGGATGTTCCCAGGCGGCTGGAAAACGCTTAAGCCTTACCTACGCGTCACTGAGCAACCTAAAGAGAAGGTCGGCGTCTAGGCCTCTTCTCCTATGAATGAGATGGTCCAGACCGTTTGACGCGGTCTGGACTATTTGCTCTCTGACTTTCTCTGGCTATGCCGGGCGCCCAGCGGCAGTTCTAGCGGAAAAACGACCTTCAGTACCAGGCTGGTCCTAAATGTCGGAGCGTTTGGATCCCCTACGATGACGTAGTATTCCACTCCGCGATTACCGCTCCTGCGGTAGCTCAAATATCCTCCAACATTTGAGTTCGACTTCACCAAACGGCCGCTCACCGATTGATCGTGCCCTAAGTCATAGCTGGCGGTACAAATCAATTGATCCCGATAATCGCCGTGACGGACGATTTGGTATGTCACACCGGTCTGAAGTCTTTGCGCAAATCGATAGCTCGCGGTCGTCCGAATACTCGAATAGTTCTCGAGCGCTAGTTCCCCCCAATCGTATTGAACGTTGAGATTTCGCACGGAATCGTCACGCGGATACCTCATCGAAATCGACTGCAGATGGTCGTCTTCCCCCTCGAATCGATCCTTCGTGTATGAGGCGACGACGGCAAGGCGATTCCGAAAACCGAGATCGGCCTCAGCTTGCGTCGACCTGCGATAAGCGCTTCCATCCGTGTGGACATAGTCCAAAGTGGAAGCGGCTAACGCCAAGTCAGCTATTGGACCCTTCTTCCACGAGCGAAGGTATTGGCCCTGAAAGAGCGGTCCACGGAAATCCACCTCGGGCGCAAAGCCTAATCGAGGCAAAAAACTGGGGCTCGTGCGGTCGTAGCTAAAGAAGAAGCCCCACACTGGATCGTTGTATCCCAAGCTTGCCGTGTCGTATTGACCTTTTCCTGCTTGGGTATCGCGCGTACCCATCGTTCTGAGGAAGAGGCTAAACGGGCCGAGTTGCCTTGCGTATCGAAGGAGATAAGCATTGTTCTCCAGTCCAGCCCTCGTGAATCGTGTCGCTGTGACCCGATAAGAGTCGTTGGCGTTCGGGTCATAGGTGAAGTTCGAAACGAGTTCATTTTCCTTGCCAAAGACAGTTGCGTCGATGATGCCGAAACTGAGCTTGTCGGTCAATCGTCCATACGCGTTCACTCCCGCATCGATTTGGCCGATTCTCTGGCTTGCGAACAGCGCCGAGTTTTCATACTGGCTCCCCTCTTGGAAGAACGGCCTGCTTTCGTTGGCGAGCCTTTCGAATCGGCTGAAATCCAATGACAATATCTGGCCCTCGATATTTCGGAAGTCAGGGTTGATC
>JAYROD010000362.1:0-3607 GCA_041911835.1 Fimbriimonadaceae bacterium
GATCATCGTCTGAAGCCCATGCGCTCGGGCGACCGCCACAAGATCGAGCGCCTCGGTGAGACCACCTGTTTTCATCAGCTTCAGGTTGACGCCGTCGACAAAGGGGGCCAAAGACGGCACGTCCGAGGCAAAGTGCACCGATTCGTCCACGAAAATTGGCAGTGGTCTTGAGTCAAAAAGGCGGGGAAGGTCGGGTTCTGAACCTCTGGGGAGCGGCTGCTCGACATAGTCGCACCCGCGGTCTGCAAGCCAGCGCATCATCTTCAGCGCCCCATCGACAGTCCAGCCGCCGTTCGCATCGACCCGGATCTTCACTCGGAACGGCTTCGAGGCCTCAAGGGCTGCCTCGAAATTCTCCTGGTCTCTGTCAAGGCCGTCGGGACATCCCAATTTGACTTTCAGCGCTTTCGCTCCAGTTCTGGAGAGAATCTCCGGCACCCGTTCGCGTATGACATCTGGAGGATTTATTCCAATCGTGACGCTGGAGGGAACGTTGGGCTTAGCTAGGCCGAATAATCGATAGAGCGGCATGCCCGCCTGTTTTCCACAGAGATCCCAAAGCGCCACATCGAGCCCGGCGATGGCCGGTGCTTCTATGTCGCGTTCGCGTGCCAATCGATAAACCTGACGGATCGAGCTCTGGTCGCTAATTTCAAACGACAAGGCGCGCAGCTTTGGCTCGATGATTGAAGCCATCGTGTCGTCGAATCCCGCTCCGGGAGCGCATTCGCCAATGCCGGTATGCACGCCGTCAGTCGCTTCAACGAAAAGGTTGATCGAGCCGGTGCTCACTCCCCTGCTGATCATGAGCGGATAACGTTTTTCGAGGCGAATCTCGCGAAATCGAAACGTCATGGGCGCTCCATCTGAGCGATGACATCCGCGTACTTTTGTTTTACGAACTTCCTTTTCACTTTCAGCGTGGGTGTGAGTTCGCCGGTTGCCTCAGAAAACGATACAGGGAGGATTTCATGCTTGCGTACCCTCTCATAGTCGGCCAGAGTCTGATTCACCGCAGCGACTTCGTCCTTGATCAGTTTTCGGACTTCCGGAAGTTTGACCATTTCCGCATCGTCGACGTTCGGCAGGCCGCGTTCAGCCGCAAAGGTGCGGATGCGCTCAAACTTCGGAACGATGAGCGCGCAAACGCTTTCCATATGGTCCCCGAACAAAACCGCTTCAGCGATAAAGTCGCTAAACTTCAGTTTGTTTTCGATCGGCTGGGGCGCCACGTTCTTTCCGCTGGCAAGCACCAAAAGGTCCTTTTTACGATCGGTGATTTTCAATCTTTTGCCAGCGAACTCGCCAATGTCGCCCGTGTGGAACCACCCTTCCGAGTCAATAGCTTCCGACGTCGCTTGCGGGAGGTTGAGGTATCCGTTCATGACACCGGGGCCCTTGATCAGGATCTCGCCATCTGCCGCGATCTTGATCTCCATCCCTTGAATCGGCTCGCCGACCGTCGAGGGATCGTTTCGATCGGGGTGGTTCACGGCGCTCGCAGCCATCGTTTCCGTGAGTCCATAACCTTGGAGCACGTTGAGGCCAAACGCAATATAGAATTCGGAAACCGATGGGCTCAGCGGAGCGGCTCCGGACACAAAGAATCTGATTCGGCCGCCAGTCTTCTCCCTAATCTTCGTCCCGACCAGCCGATCCAGTACTCCAGAAAAGAGCGCGAATTGTCCCTTCTGTCTTTTGAGTCCAGCAGCCAGAGCTTGCCGAAACAACCATTGCTTGAACGCGCTCTCCTTTTTCACGCCGTCGAGAATGCGATCTCGAATCGCTTCGAGCAGGCGAGGAACCAACAACATAATTGTCGGGCGTACCGCCACCATGTCTTTCGTCAGCGTCATGAGACCGCCGGAGTAGGCGATGGTCGCACCCACTGAAACGGGCAGCACGTGGCCTGCGAAGCGCTCGAAGACGTGAGAGAGCGGTAAGAAACTCAGGAACGTATCGCGTTCGTCGATCGGGAGGGATTGCTGGATGCCATCGGTCAAGGAAAGAAAGCACCGATGGGGAAGTACGGCTCCCTTAGGATCGCCTGTCGTTCCAGACGTATAGATGATGGTCGCGACGTCCTCTCGTCCGATTGCTTCGCACCCGCTTCTCCATTCGTCCATCGGAATCATGTTCGTTGCACCCATAGCCGGAATGCACTGCAGGCCTTCTACCTCACGGATTGCATAAACGGGATGGCTGCCGGCCTTCTCGGCGAGCTCCTTGCTGCCGACGAGCACCGCTTTAGAATTGGAGTCCTTCAGGATGTATTCGGCCTGCTCCGCAGTCAGCGTCGGGTAAATCGGCACGGTGACGATTCCCAGCGTTTGAGCTGCCCAGTCGGCATGTGCCCAATCGATGCTGCTTTCGGCAAGGATCGCGATCGTGTCCCCCTTCGAAAGCCCGGCCGCCCGGAGCCCCGAGGCGAATCCTCGTACCCGCTCCAAAATCTCCGCGTACGTAAGCGGCCGAAACTCCTTGCCTTCACGATAGAGCGCTCCGACTTTTGCAGCGTATTTATCCGCCGTCCGAAAGAGCAGGTCTCCTAGGCTTTTAGACTCTTGGCTGATCGTCATCCCTGTGAGTTGTATTGTTGCCTAAAACAGACCGGCTAGAGCGCAGACGTCTCCTTCACCCTGAGATAGGCGCTGACCAACGCTGCGGAGAGGTCTTGAGGTTCGGAATCGATGCTGTGTATTCCCATCGAGCTTAACCTTGACTCCGCCTTTCGGCGGTCGTTGGAGTACCAGATCGCTGCGGATTTTCTGTAGAGGTCTTCCTCGCTCTGAATGCTCATTCCGGTCAGCTCCTTCAAACGAGGATCGGAAACCCGAACGACCATGATCAAATGGCGACGGGCAAGAGGAGCCAGCGCAGTGACTAGATCGGCCGCCTGCTCAGCATCCTCGGCGTCGCTGAAGACGACAACGAGCGAGCGGCGCTTCCACCGAGTTGCGAGATAGCTGAACGAGCCGGAGTAGTTGGACTCCACGGGTTCTGCCGTCAAGGAGTGGACCGCCTCGAGAATGACGCCGTTGTGGTTCCTTCCTTTTCGAGGAGGGATGTAGCGCTTGACGGCGTCCCCGAAAACGAGCAGGCCGACTTGATCTCCAGCAACCGCCGCGGCGTGGAGCAGCATCAAACATGAATCTAGCGCATGATCGAGCTTCCTCACGCCGTCGACTTCGGATAGCATCCGCCGACCCACGTCGAGGCAAACGATCACCGCCTGGTTCCGCTCTTGCTCATAGTCGCGAACCACGAGCTTCCCCCGCCGAGCGGTCGTCTTCCAGTCGATTCGGCGAAAGTCGTCTTCGTTGTATTCTCTCAGAGATTCAAACTCTGTTCCCAGGCCCTTGATTCGGGATTTGCGGATACCCATCAAGCTCAGCCGACCGCGCTGCTTAAGAAGATCGAATTCCTTGATCGCCTGAACGTTCGGATAAACCCGTACGGGCTGCTCGGTCGATGGGCGAATCTGCACCCAACAGAGTCCTAAAGGAGCAAGTATTCGGACAAAAGTGCCACGAAAAAAGTCGCTTCCGCGCTCTTGAGGGGTTACGGAATACTGATACGTTCGCTCTTCTTCAGACCGCAATCGGAC
>JAYROD010000363.1:0-8971 GCA_041911835.1 Fimbriimonadaceae bacterium
CCAAGCCTTCCGATCGATGCGCGACAATCGCCGCACACGCCTTTCATATTCTGTTCGCCTTAAAGAACGCTTGCTCCTATATCGGGATGCCTGAGCCCGAGGGGACCTGGGAATCGAGTTGGGAGAAGCAAACTGCAACCCAAGAGGAATGGGATGAATTGACGGGGCAAATTCGGCAGCATTATCAGTATTTCCTCGATTGGTTCGATATCAACACAAACTGGAGCGATCAAGAAACCGTCGTCGGCGCCCTCGCGCAACTGCCCCATATGGCGTTCCACTTAGGCGCGATCCGACAACTCATGAAGGTGGTCTGATCCTATGAGTTCCGCTCCGGATTACAAGATAAATCTCAACGTGCTCAAGGAGCACTTGGAAGTCATCGATCTCCCCTCCATCATCGCTTCTTGCACCGATCCTTGGTGGAATCAGACGCTCACACAGGTCAACGACAGCGTCGTGCGACTTGGCATTATTCACGGTGAGTTCCATTGGCACAAACACGACAACGACGACGAGTTCTTTCTCGTGTTGTCCGGGCGCCTTTTCATCGATCTGGAGGATCGAACGATAGAGCTCGGTCCGCAGCAGGGCGTCACCATCTCAAGGGGCGTGATGCATCGGCCCCGCGCGCCGGAGAGGGTCGTTATGCTGATGGTCGAAACCAGCGCAATCGTTCCGACGGGAGATTGAGAGGTTCATAAGATGCAAATTGGCGCAGTCGTCGCACTTCTTTCGGTCACACTTCAGACTCCGACAGATCATTTGATACATCAAGCTGGAATCGGTCCCATCCAGACACTATTGGCATCGGCCGGCCGTGTTGCGCTGCCGGATGGGGCATTCGTCCAACTCCTCGGATGTTGGGACTACGGGAGAACATCTTCCAACCCCTGGGATATATCGGGACTCAAGCTCGCTACGGTCGACGCTAAGTGGTTTTGGCATTCGATCGATATTAATCCGAAGAGCGTGCAAGGAAAGGAGGAGGCAGCTTATGGCAAAAAGAAGAAGCGATTCGCGCTCGGCTTCAGGATCCATGGGAATTTCATGGTGGAATATCACGGGGATCGACCGAATCTCAAGGTAGATGTTTCGAATTCCCGTCCTCCGGAACCAGAGCTCGGGTTTCCGGATCGCACCGAAGGATTCGCGCTCACTCTGACCAAGCAGATGTCGTCACTGGGCTTTCAGATAGAAGTTCGCGAGAACAAGGGAGTCGACCTCTTCCAGTTCGATGACGTCGAGGCGCCCGAGCATGACGGCTTTTCGTTTCAAATTCTATCGAGAGCGAGTAAGGCATTTCGAGCCACAAGAGAGAAGCGAGTGGATGTTCCCATGAAGCAGTATCTGATCGTTGCCGACATTCCTCCAAAATACAAGGACGTTGAATTCGAAATCAAATCGAACGACCAGATAGACAAGAATGATCTTGCGCTCTCAACAGGCTTTCAAATGCCGGGTGAAGCAATCGATCCCTCGCTCAGAGGCAAGGTCGCGTTTGAGCTAATGGTTAAGGATATCCCCAACTTTAAGCGGAAATTCACATTGACCGCCATCCGAAAATATGTGCTCGAGTTTCGCGACATTCCATTGAAACCCAAGAGCGATCACTCATAAAGCGTGGGGTTCTTCTTCCAATCCTTGTCCTTGTCCCAGCCCATCTGCTTGACTCTTGGGCGCCTCTCGCGCAGCCGAACGGATTCTATGCCCAAGTAATAACCGTCCGACTTCGGGTTCTTGCCGACGCACTCGAGCCGTAAGGCGTACTTCCCAGGGTCGGGCCAGAAATCGAGGAGGTGGAACTCCTTCGTGAGGATGTCGGGACTGTAGAAGTCGATAGGCTGTCCGAGCTGGATGCCTTCGGAAGCTCCGGGGGGAATGAGCGATACGCGGTACTTTCCAAAATCGAAGGATGTCGTCATGTTGAGCAGGAGTCGAAGCGGCTCCTTCTCTTTGATTTCGAATGGAATCTCCACCCATGCGGGCGATGCGGCGGGATTCTTGACCTCTCCACCAAGAAATGCAGCCATCTCACCCGCGGTGGGCATATAAAGCAATTGTGGTCCGTCATACAGATCGAGCTGCTGCTTCATCACCTTTCCCTCCCCATGCCTTTCGGCGTCGCGCGCATAAGCGGTTACTCGTTCGAGGGAGGGCAGCTTGCGGTCTGCAGGCGCCCGGGCCTCGAAGGTCGGTTTTCCGGTTTGGTACCAATATGCGACGCTCGAATAGTCGTCTTCTCGCTCATTCCAACTATTCGTTTGATGTTTCGGGTTTTCGTCTGGTGAGATCCATCCAAAGTGCTCGATCGTTACCTTTAGGCTCTTCTGGAAAACGATGGGGTCGTTCAAATGCCATCGATATGCGCTCGTGTGACCGCCGACGATGCCCCACTGGTCGAAATAAGGGACTCCCGTATATGGGGTGCTCGTGGTCTTGAGTCCCCAGGCAGATAAGAAGTAGTCCTCCGTCCCCGTGCCCCAGATAGAGGCGTCGGTCTCTCCGTCCACATAGATTTTTTCATCGCCTTCGCCAAACCACATCGGGCTGCGGGTCCTAACGCTCAGAACGGTCCCCACATAGTGCCCTTTGCCCTTCGTGTCGAGGATCACGTAATCCTTGCCATGTTCCGCAGGATATTCCTGCCTATACTGCGCATAGAAGTACGGTGTGTTCTTTGACAGCTTATCCAGTTTAATCCAGTCGATGTTGTAATACAACAAGCTAATTGGCTTATTGCTTTGATTGACGATCTCGATTCGCGCGGACTTTCGGAATGGCATTCTCCAGAAGCAATTGTAGGAATCGCCATCTTCCACCATGACAGGAAGGCTGACCACTGCGCTCCGAATGCCGAAAGCGTTCGCAAAGAAGTCGCCGACGGGAGCCTCGACGGCCGGCCTCGAGTCACCGTCCCAATACATGCGCAGCAGCATCTCTTGGTGGTTCGCAGAACCGTTTTTGGCCCAAGGCTGCGGCTCCGGCCCAAGGAATGTGATCCAGATGTGTGTGATTACGCCTGGACCCTGGCGGTCCATCAGCACGTGCGTTTGACCGGGATCGACGCGGAAATTGTCTGCGTTGCTGTGTTCCAGCAGATCGCCGACCGGCTTCGCGTTACGATCGTACTTTCCATCCGGGCCCTCGCGTCGCGTGCTGCTTTCGCGCATGCTGCGACCTTCTTGAGGCTGCGTGAGCTGGCCCATGATCGGGCTTTGGGCGAGGCATAGGGTTGCTAGGAGAAGGGTCGTCATAGTCTTGCTCTTCGCCATTATGACGAGTCGGCCGGCGGCTACTCAGCTTCGGTGAGCAAGAAAGCCATACGCAAGCTCGATGAGCGGCATGAAGTCGGCCTTCGAAATCTGCGCGAGATCCACTATCAGCCATCCGTTCGACCCTTTCCGAGAGACAACCTTGAACCGCATCGGATCTTCCGATTCGAGGTTCTCTGCATAGGGCAATGGCAGCCGCAGTGCTGATCGATTTCTCTCTGGCTGGAGCGTCGCGAAAATCCTCTTGCCAACTCGAAAATCTGGATGGCCATGATGAGAAGATTCGATGGCATCTGGCATAGCCAGTGCAAGGGCGCGAACTTCGTCAAGCGTCATTTCTTGTTCCACTCCCAGAGTCGATAGAGAAAAGCATCTTCTGGCTCCTTGCCGTTGAGTCGCCACGAAAGCTCGATCTGTGCCCGATGGTTCGCTTCATGGGCGATGGCATAGGCGAAGAACCGCATCGTTGTCCAGCGGCCCGGCTTGCCAGCATCCTCCAGCTTCCGGAAGAGCTGGATCATGAGGTCAGAAGTCTGGTTGAGTCCATCGATGAGCTGCTGGCGAGTTGCGGTCTTCCAATCCAGCTTGGGAACCTGAGCCGCCTCATCCTTCAGTTTTTCTTCGCACCAAGCTCGCCGAAAGCCGATCAGATGCACAAAGTTCGAGCGGATCGTCTTGCCTTTCCCCGGCTTCAGTTCAAGGTCTTCGTTCGACGTGGCATCGAGCATTTCCAGGCTGATCGCGTTGTTCGCGCGCCAGGCGTCGATCAGATCGTCGAGGGTCATTGCATCGATCATTGTATCCATATGCCCGCTATTGACTCATAATCTGCCACATGGTGCTGTTAGCCGCTGCCGCCCTCATCGGATCGATGCAAATCTCGACGGGAACGCTCGTTCGACCGGACGTTAAGCTTCCTTACACGATCATCGGAAAAGGCAAGCCGACGCTAGCGCTATCGGGAGGACCTGGATTTACGACCGACTACTTGGTGGACATGCTCAAGCCGTCGAAGGCAAAGAACATCCAATGGATATTCCTCGAACAGCGCGGCACGCCGCGAGCTCGGCTCGCTCATCCGAGCGAGAAGAACCTCGCGGTTTCAGAATATGTCGCGGACCTCGAAGCGCTTAGAAAGAAACTTGGATTGAAACGTTGGAACGTACTCGGCCAATCGTGGGGCACCGTGCTTGCGCACGCTTACGTGGCCGCGCATCCGGATCGGGTGAGTTCGCTGGTCTTGCTCGGAGACGTAGGTCCGGATGCCACTTCCTTGATCGCCGCGTCGGACAACGCTGACCGCGCGCTGACGCCTGAGGAGCGAGCGGAGGAAGCGAGAATGGGTGGAACCAGCGTGGAAGGCCCTGCTGACGACGATGCAGCCCTCAAACTCTTTTTGATTCAACTTCCGGCATTTTTTTACAGCCGCGAAGCGGCGATGAAAGCGAAGGAGCTGTTTCCGACAGGCTGCCTCGTCGGAGCGACCGAAAATTTCGTTTTGCCTGCTCTCCTCAAGGATCATTGGGATGTGAGCAAGTCGATTGGAAGATACAAAGGTCCAGCCATCGTCATTCAGGGTAGGCAAGATTTCTTGGGAGAAAGCCCGGTGTGGAAAGACAAAATCGCCATGCCCCAAACGCAAATCGTCTTTCTCGAGCGCGCGGGCCACATACCTTGGACGGAAGCAGCGGGTCCATTCTATAAGGCGCTCGACGCCTTCCTCAATCGCGAGACGAAGTAGGGTCCTGCGCATCCAAGACTTGGAGTCCGCAGAATTGCGCCATTTGCGGCCCGAGGTCAATCATCTGTACCGAGTCGATGATCGATCCGGAAAGGCCCTCGACCGACTTTAGCCCAACTAGACTAGAGCTTCGAAAGTCGACCGCCGTCATCGTACATCGCTCAAAGCTTGACTCCGAGAGATCGCATCGCTCGAATCGAACTGCGTTCAGCGCCGTTGAAAAGAAATCCGCCCCTCTAATGTCGCATTCGATGAAGGCCGCGCTCTCGATTTTGGTGAATCGAAATCCGCAAAGGTTCATCTTGCAGGATTTGAAGGTCACATCGCGGAACGCCGATTCGGGCGCTGAGAAACCCGTCAGCCTGGAGTTAGCGATCTCGAGTCGGTGGGCCGACCCCGTCGACCAAATCGCATTTGAGAGGTCGGACTGCTCGATCTTCACATCGCGGAGGTCGGCTCTCTTCCAGTGTGCCGATTCCAGTCGGAGTTTCTCGCATACGGAAGCTTCTAGAACAAAGTCCTCGAGGCGCAGGCTTTCGAGGCTCTCCTCAGCGATTCTCGCGCTGTGGATGCTCTGGCTGTGCGCTGCGAATCCTGCCAGTCGAACGGGCTCAAGTACAGCAGGAATTCGCGGGTTTTGGATCGGCACTGTCGATTATGTACTGGGGGAGCAGGGGTCCCGCGTCTAGACCATGTATCACGGCGCCGCTCGATGCCTCATGACTGTTGTGGTGATTCAATCGAAACTCGTTAAGCTGGTGGTCGGCATTTCATTGTCGATTCTCGCCGGACAGACTTGGGCGCAGTCGTTTACCGTCAGCCCCCCAACTCAAAACCGCTCAGGGCTCTTGCGACTGAGAGGCGTCGGCTTCGGATCATCGACGGGACAAGTTCGCATTGCTGGAATTCCCTCTCCCGTCGCGCGGTGGCAAGACGATCTCATCGAATGCTATGTTCCGGAGTCGGCCCCGCTCGGCAGTGCGATGGTCACGCTGTCATCGGCGCAAGGTTCCGTCCGAAGGACTGCATTAATGAAGGTCCGGCCGCACGAGGTCGTGCCAGGACGATTTCGATGGCGGCTCAAGCTGCCCGATCAATACGTTCCGACACGCCCGATTGTATCGCCGGACGGAACGATATATGCCATGGGAAATTTCGGACACGTCTATGCAGTGAACCCAGATGGGACGCTCCGTTGGGTGGTCTCTCCCGCGGGCGGTGTTTCGGGCTGCCTCGGCATGCTGCCTAACGGAAATCTGGTTGTCGGTGGCGGCGGAGGCGTTCAGGCGCTCTCGTCGACGGATGGATCTGTGCTTTGGACGTTTCCGATCGTGACCCCGCTGCTCGCCGGTCCGAGCGTGGGCCCGGACGGCAACATCTATGCGGCAGACGACAGCCGATGGTCGCAAAACGTTATCGGCGCATTCATCTTGTCGCCCACAGGTCAGCTCCTTTGGAGCGGGGGCAAGTACTACCGCCGCGGAGGCGGGTGGACACCTCAAGAAATCAAGTTCGGCGGAGGGAACGCGTACTTTTGGTCCGACTACAGTTCGACAGGCGATCCGCAAGTCTTGGGCGGGCTGAACGCGCTTCGTATAGGCGGCGGATTCAATTGGCGAGTGACGGACGGCGTTGGGATTCTGCCGGACGACAGTCCCACCGGCGGCGTGGCGCTCTTCCGGCCCTCGACGATCGAAATGAGGGACCCGAGCGGCGGGATAGCTTGGGCTCAGAACCTCGGGCAATTCGGCGGCCAGCCACAGGTCGAAGCGGTCGTCGCTTCGGACGGTCGGACATATTTCACGACTACAGCTGCAAAACTCCACGCTATCTCTCCAACTGGGCAGGTCCTTTACTCGAAACTAATCGGGGGTGTTGTTTCCAACCACATCGTTCGCCAGGATGCCAATCAGATCGTCCTTCAATATCAGCCCAATTTCGGCATCGCGGCGCAGATTCAGGGCTACGATCGCAGCGCCACTCTTTTGTGGTCTCAAGAGTTGCCGATCGATTACGGCATGGCCATCGTCTGCTATCGACTTATGGAGTACAGCCCTGACGGCGCAACAGTCTACTTCGGTACCGCCGGACCCTACACTGCGGCCTATGAGGCCCATTGCTACCTTTACGCGATCAACGCGCAATAGGCAGGCTCCAGCGGTATTCTCGGCGGGAATGTCGATTTCCCGCCGATCGTTCTTGTCTCTGCCTCTCCTAGGTCCTATTCGGAGTATCGTCGGCGCATTCGGAGAAGACGACTTAGCCTTCCTGCGGCAGATGACCTTGGACGTTCTCGCGGCATCTCGGGTTCAGCCCGGATCGAACGGTCCCCGAGACTGGCCCTACAAGAATTCATGTGGATTCGCGCTGGTGACTCCTGGAAAGGGTGGATATCCTGCCTTTTGGATTCGGGATTTCACCATGGCTACCGACTCCGGCCTCGTCCCGTCCACGGAAATCCGGCAGCACCTGTTTCTCGTTGCGCGGAGCCAAAATGGCGCCACGGAACGGACACTGAAGAGCGGCGGGATAATTCCCCCTTACGCCATACCGGACCATATCAACTTTGACGGCTCGCCTGTCTTCTATCCCGGAACCTATTCATCTGGCGAAGATCAGGGGAGAGCCCCGTGGGGCCCGCTTCCGCCCGCGGACGATCATTACGAATTCATTCATTTGGCCTATCGATTGTGGCGGCAAACTAAAGACACCTCCTTTCTGCACGAAAGCGTCGGTGGTCTCGAAATGATGACTCGCCTCAAAAATGCTTTCAGCGCTCCCACAGTTGACTCTGCCACTGGGCTTTTTCAAACCGACGATGCACGCCGCGCAGTCGGATTCGGGTTTTGCGATGCGGTTCAGATGTCCGGCAAGCTTTTGATGCCGTCCCTTTTGCGATGGCGGGCGGCAGGAGAACTTTTGGAAATGACGCGCGAGGAACACTATCGCGACGTTCAGCGGAATATCGAACGCTCTATTGGTGAAGCTTTTCGAGATTCTCGCTCGGGCTGGCTTCTTGCAGCGACCGAAGCTTGTCGACAACCGGACGTCTGGGGAACGCTCTATGCCCTACACCTCGGACTTCTTGACAAAGGGGTGAGTAACGCCGCGACGGATACGGTGTCAGAATCCGTTCGAAAGGGGACCATCTTGCTCGATGGCGCGGTTCGACATGTGCCGACGGATCGCGATTTCTCAGCATCGACTGCTTGGGAACGAAGTGTCGCGCCGAAAGGTTCCTATCAAAACGGCGCGTATTGGCATACTCCGACCGGCTGGCTGCTCAGCGCGCTTCGGGAAATCGACAGCGAGCTTTTTCGGCAGGTTCGGGACTCCTTCGTCCAACACATGAGGAAGTTCGACTATCGTCGAAGCGGCGATCGCGGCGGAGCTCCTTGGGAATGCATCGGCCTAGATGGCGAGCATCGACAGAATCCGGCTTATCTGTCAAGCATAGCGCTTCCTTATTCCATACTGAAATCAACAAAGTAAGCCAATGCTTCAGCACTATCTGATTCATTATATCATCAGCAACGCAATAGCCCTGATATTGCTCGTGTTAGCATCTATTCGGCCAAATGGCGCTCGCTGGGGAATCGCTTTGATTTTCGGATATGCGGCCGTCTACAACGCCTAGATCGGACTTCTGCACCCGGAAGAATATCAAGGGTTCGCCGAGCTTGCAGTGCTCGACTTCTACCGGGATTTCATTTGTGGATTCTTCCGCGATCACGCCACTCTCCTATTGCTGTTTATCGCCGTCGGCCAAGGCGTGATCAGTCTCACTCTTGCATTGGGAGGCAGATTCCTTTGGATCGGAGTCATTGGAACCTGCCTCTTTCTGACGGCGATCATCCCACTCTGGATTGGGAGCGCGTTTCCTTTTTCCGTCATCGTGAGCGCGGCAGCGATCGTTATGCTCAGACGGCTTTCTCGGAGCGAGCGCGGTGCGTGA
>JAYROD010000364.1:0-2245 GCA_041911835.1 Fimbriimonadaceae bacterium
CACGGATCGAGAGATGGCGAGTCTGAAAGTGAGGCAAGGGTAAGTCCTCCTAATCTGCAGCTACGGGGCCGCCAAGGAACGATCGGAAGCAGATCCCGCATGGCATGCACGCGTCGGCGCAGGGGAGTGGATTGGCCCGGTACGGCATATCAAAAGCAGACCGCACCCAGTTCACGCGGCACTCCAGAGTGCACACAGGCGGAGGAAATGTCGCTCCGACCACGTGATGGTGAGCGCCTTACCCGCCACTCTTGCCGAAATCTTGCGCATCTCCTCGGTGCCACCCTCCTTCTCTGCCTTGAAGCCCAGGATCTTCTCCTCGACGCTATCGAGCCATGCGAACTCGGCGTACATGAACTGCGCCGCCACATCCGCGCAGAGGCAGAGCATGTTGCCGGGATCGTTCAAGTGCTCGGCATCGAGGCGCCCTACCAGGCTGAGAGCTTCGAAGTAATTTCCACCTGTGCGCTTTGGGAACGTCTGACCCGTAACCTGGCAACGTCCCTGATACTCCTGTTCGAGGAACTCCCGCGCGAGCTTGTTCGAGGACAAATCGCGTGCGACCGAGAAGGTAACGATCCTCGGGCTTGTCCGGTGAGTCGTCACGGCCTCACGCACTGCGTCCTCGGCAGTCCTGCGATAGCGCTCCGGATTCGACACCGGCGCTGCTCCTCCGCGCCCCTCGCTAGGGTTGCCGACTGCGACGCGATGCAGACTCTGGATGCCTTCCTTGAAGCTCTTGAACTCCGGCAACTCCCGCTGCTTGGGTATGAGCTTCTCGAACTTCTCCATCACGTCATCGGAGGCGTTCATCAGATATTCGGCGATCTTCCGCTTCCTCGCGTCACCGCGCGCGAGAACGGCGATCGCCTCCTGCTCCTCGGACTTCTTCATGCCGAGCTTTTCGGCAAGGGCACGCGCCTCCGTCGACGCCTTCTCGAACCCAGGCGGCAACTCGTCGAGGGCGATGTCGCCCGGCCTGACGAAGGCGCCGCGGTCAGCAAGTAGCCAAGGGGTTTCCATCAAGAGGCGCCCCGTGGCCGAGATGACTTCCTCACGCTTCGGGTTTTCGAACGACTGTCGAGTTGAAGACTCGACCACGCCGCGGATGCAGCTCGAGTCCGCGAGAAGAAGCCGCCATATCAGCTTGCTGCGAACCGGGGTCGGGTTCTGTAGCGCGCCGGCAAGGCCTTCAATCGCCCACTCCGGATCGAAGCCGTCAAGTCCGCGCTTGTGCCAACCATGCCAGCTCGTGATCGACACATGCCCGCGATAGTCCTTGGTGCGGCGGGCAACGCGGGGCGTCCTCGCGACTCCCATGGAGACCAGTGCTTCAGGATCACCTTGCTCATAGAAATCCGATGGGGTGATGTAGAACGTCTCGTCACCCGCAAAGTACTCATCGACCTCGGGAGAGCTCAAGTAGAGTTGAGAAGGCTTGACGAGCTTCAGATCGTTCCTGTTGCTCGAAAGGACCCCGATGAGAAACGCCGTGGTCCTTATGGCATCAAGAAGCCGCTGCTTCTTCTCGTAGGAGTCGGTGGCGAGCCCGGAGACGACGATTCGGAAGTCCTTCTTCCAACGGGCGACGCTGACTTCCTTCTCGGCCTTTCGGTACTTCGGAAGGATCCTGGTCAGGGCGAAGTCCGCGAGGTCGGGAGGGCCGAGATCCAAGTCGTCTTGCAGGAAGTCGACGACGTCCTGCTTGGTCAGCAGGGACGCCTTGACCATCGGGAGGCCGTTTAGCTCGACAGAACCGTCTTGCGGAGGCAAGTACGCGTTCGGCTGGCCGTCCTTACCCTTCGGGACAACCTGTTCCCCGCTCTCGAGCCGAACGATCGGGATGCTATGGAACGCATAGATGCTCGACTTTGCGACGTAGCTCATGAAGCGCATCAGCCACTCATCGCTCTGCGCTTTCAAGAAGCCGGCAGTCAATCGGGACGCCATGTTCTCGGCAGACACTTCCATGTCGACGGCCAAGGGCTCCGATGCCCACTCAGCCTTTTGAAAGTACCCGGGTTGGGAACGTCGCCTCCCGACGAGCAACTGATACAGCGCCGGATACCTGGCGCTCGTCAAGGCCGGGTTCAACCATCGGACGCCTTCGATACCGAACAGAGTCTCCAGTTGCTCGGTATCAAAGACCTTTGTCAGCTCAGCACCACGGGCCATCTTCGCCTGGCGGGCGGACACAAATCCGCCCGTTGACGTAGGCAATAGGGGCAGGCGCTGCAGGGCATCC
>JAYROD010000365.1:0-7219 GCA_041911835.1 Fimbriimonadaceae bacterium
GACAGTGTCCGTCATGGAACTCGCTTATGCTCTTGGCAGCCTCAAGCAGCGGCCCAAACGCAGCATCGTGTTCATGACGTTTTACGGTGAGGAGAAGGGACTGGTCGGGTCTCGGTATTACGGCGCGCATCCAGTCTTCCCCATAGTCCAGACGGTTGCAGATGTCAATCTCGAACAGATCGGCCGAACCGATGACACCGAGGGGGCTCGCGTCGCCGAAGCCTCGATGACTGGGTACGACTTCACCGACCTGGGCGCTCTCTTTTCGGAGTCCGGCAAGCTGGTCGGCATCAAAGTGACCAAACATCCCCGAAACAGCGATGCCTACTTTGGGAGGAGCGACAATCAAGCGCTTGCCGATCAAGGGGTGCCCTCGGGAACCTTATGCACGGCTTACGAATATCCCGACTACCATCGTCCGGGCGACCACTGGGAAAAGGTTGATTTCGAGAATATGTCGAAAATCGACAAAATGGTGGCGATCGGGCTTCTCACCGTCGCTAACTCGTCTGCAGCGCCGCAATGGAATAAGGCGAATCCGAAGGCGGAGCGGTATTGGAAGGCCTGGGAGTCTAAACACGGGTCATAGGACCTGACGCAATCGAGTCGCTGAGAGGCGGTACCATCGCCTCCGTACCTTGGAGGGAAGTCCATGATCACCACTTTCATATTGGCAGCAGCCATCGCCGTCACCCCAGACGCTTGGGAAATCAAACCTAACTTTGCCGAAGGATCGAAGACCGTCATCGCCATGAACGTCAACGCAAGCGTCGACGGCAGCGACCATACGGCGAAAATGAACGTCATCCGCACCTGCGGAGCAACCGCGTCGGATAAGACCGTCAAAGCGAAGTTCGCTTGGGACGGGCTAGAGGTCGATGGAAATTCGATGGAAGCCGGGGACAACAGCTGGGATGTCGTGATGACCCCCGATGGCGCCATTCTGTCTACGTCGGGCGAAGGCGGCGACGATATCCGAAGAATGCTCTCGGCTACCAATTTCATCTACCCTTCAAAGCCGGTTGGCCCAGGTGACAAATGGGAGTCGACGGTTAAGCCCAACAAGGATAAGGACGACCGGGCGCTGACCTGGTCGTACGAGGTCAAGGGGGTGGAAAAGGTCAAGGACGTCGAAGCGCTGAAGGTCTCTGCGACCCTGACCGAGAAGGGCGCCGACGGGATGACTGCCGACGGATCTTGGTGGGTCGCGAAGACCGGATCCATTCTCAAGTTCGAGGTCAAGCTAAAAAAGTGGGTCGTTCCGATGTCCAACGGGGGCCCCATCGATGCAACGATTAGCGGCGAAGCCGTTCCGGCGAAATAGCGAACGGCACACCGAAACGATGGCCGCCCGACGCCATTGGCTCGGGCGGCTTTTCGTTTTCGGCTATCATGAGCCAGCATGGTTCGGCTTGCCATTTACCCCGGTTCATTCGACCCACCCACCTACGGACATATGGACGTGCTGGAACGTGCATCGAAGCTTTTCGAGCGCATCATCGTCGCAGTCGGGGTCAACGTTCAGAAGCAGGGATTTCTCACCATCCCCGAGCGGATTCAGGCGTTGAGGGCGACCACGGCAGCGTATCCAAACGTCGAAGTCGATGCCTTTGAAGGACTGCTCGTGCATTACGCCCAGAGTCGCGGCGCAAAGGCTGTCGTGAGGGGGTTGAGGGCGACCTCCGACTTCGAATATGAGTTTCAGATCGCAATGGCCAATCGGCGCCTGAATCCCGGCATCGAGACGGTTTTTCTCATGACCAAGTGGGAACACAGCTACCTCAGCAGCAGCATCGTGCGAGAAGTTGCGACATTGGGAGGGGACTACAGCGCCTTCGTGCCCCCGGAAGTGGCTAAGATAATTGGGGAAAAGCTGGGGACGAAGCAGTAGCCCTAAAATCGAATCCTGAATTTGTGGTCGTGCCACAATGATCTTTGTTGAGTTGGGTGATTTCCGGCTCAAGGAGTTGTAATTTTGGACATCCTTCGCATGCTCGACGATCTGCACCAATTGACGGTGGACCAGCCGCGCTATCTTTTCGGCTCCATCGCCTTTGGTGTTCACCGCGAAGAGATCGCCATGCAGATCGCCAAGGTGCGCGCGTCACTGCCAAACGAGCTGAAGCAGGCCGTGACGGTGACCCGCGAAAGCGAAAGGATCGTCGACACGGCGCGCGAGGATGCCGAGAAGCTTATCGAGAATTCCAAACGGGAAGGCGAACGGATCGTCCAAGAAGCCCGACAAGAATCGGAGCGAATCGTCGAGGCCGGCAGGCTCCAACAAGAGCGAATGGTCGCCGAAAGCGAAATCCTGAAGCTCGCCAAAGCCCAAGCGGAGGAAATCCGCAACAGCGCGGACCGCGATGCGGTCCAAATGCGCCGCGGCGCCGAAGAATACGCTTACCAGGTGCTTACCCAGCTCGAAGGCGTCGTCGGTAAGGTCATCACCACGGTCGAGCGAGGCAAATCGGAGATTCGGGTCTCCGAACCAAACAACACCCCTCAGCGAGAGAAAGCGAGGGTCTAAGAGGGCGGCAGTTTGGAATCGCTCACCAAGTCCCTCATCATTGCGCTCGGCGGCGCCTTCGGCGCCAACGCCCGGTATTGGCTAGGCGCCTGGATTCAATTGAAATCCGGAGAAGGGTTCCCCTGGGGGACGCTCGCGATTAACGTGAGCGGTTCGCTGCTCATCGGCCTCTTCATGGGACTATTCCTCGGCTCTGGATGGAACCCGAATTGGCGATTCCTGGTCGTCGTCGGCGTGCTCGGAGGATTCACTACCTACTCTTCTTTCGCCTACGAGACAATTGAGCTGGCCCGAAGCGGCGGATATCTCCAAGCAGCGGGAAATGTGCTCGCTACAACCTGTGGAGCGCTCTTGGCGGCGTGGCTGGGTCTGGCGCTTACCCGACTGGCGGTGCGGTAGCCATGATGATCGAGGGCCCTGCTAAAGCGGTTGAGATCCTCGTCGGTGAGAGCGATCGCTGGCACGGGAAACCGTTGTATGCCGCCATTGTCGAGCTCGCTCGCAGCGAGGGATTGGCTGGAGCGACGGTGACGCGCGGGGTCATGGGATTCGGCGCTCACAGTCGAATCCATACTGCCGGTATCCTTTCGCTATCGGAAGACCTTCCAATGGTCGTCACGATCGTCGATAAGCCCGAACGTATCGACGCATTTTTGCCCCTGCTCGACGAAATGGTGTCCGGAGGGCTCGTCTTGAGTTGGCCCGTCACCGTCGAGCGCTACGTCCATCCGTAAGGAGCCTCAACTTGCCTCGACATGCCTTGATCATCTATTCCGGTGGCCTCGATACGACCGTATGTATCCCCTTGATGCGAGAACAGGGATTCGACCGAATCTCGACCGTTACCGTCGACGTGGGTCAACCAGAAGCCGACATCGTCCAAGCCAGCGAGCGTGCGCGCGTCCTGGGGACCGAGCATCATGTCTCCGACGTCAAGGCGAGGTTCGCATCGGAATTCTGCATCCCGGCGCTCAAGGCCAACGCCGACTATTTCGGCTACCCACTCTCGACCGCGATCGCCCGGCCGCTCATCGCCAAGGAGGCGGCTGAATTGGGCAAGCGATTGAACGCCGATGCGTTCGTTCATGGCTGCACAGGAAAAGGCAACGACCAATTCCGCATCGAATTTGGGTTAAGGGTCTTTGCCCCGGAGATCCCAGTCCTTGCTCCGGTTCGTGAAATGAATTTGACCCGCTCTTGGGAAATCGAATATGCGGAGAAGGTCGGCGCTCCCATCGGACAAAGCAAGGACAAGATCTGGTCGATCGATGAGAACCTTTGGGGACGGTCGATCGAAGGCGGCCGCCTGGAAGAACCGGATTACGAGCCGCCCGAAGAGATTTTCCAATGGACGCGATCGCTCGATGATGCGCCGAACGCGCCCGAAACGGTGGCCATTCGATTCGATCGCGGGTGTCCGGTCGAAATCGAAGCGGCTTCCCGTTCGTCGAAGGGTGGATCGCCCCTTGAGATCGTTCGGGCAGCGAACGATCTGGCTGGACTGCATGGGATCGGTCGAATCGACATCATGGAAGATCGCATGATCGGCCTCAAAGTGCGCGAGAATTACGAGTGTCCGGGAGCCGTGCTCCTCATCGCCGCTCATCGGGCTTTGGAGGCTCTGGTGACGACGCACGCCGAGCGCGGCTTCAAGGCACAGGTGGACGCACAATGGGCCGAGCTGGCTTACAAAGGCCTTTGGTGGGACCCGCTCATGGAGGACCTCAACGCTTTCGTCGAGCAGGTGCAACAGCGGGTCACCGGCACGGTCAAATTGCGTCTCTTCAAAGGCTCCCTGCAGGTAGTGGGCAGAACCAGCCCGTGGGCGCTGTATTCAGAGGCAGCGGCAAGCTTCGACGATACGGCAGAGCTGGAACAGAACCAAATGACCGGCATGGTGAACACCCACGGCATGGAAAGTCTGCTTTATTCCCGGCTTAAGAACGGATGATCGTTGCTTGTCCCAAACTGTTTTGATGGACTTTATTTCTTGGGAGCAATTCAAGGCGGTCGAACTCCGGGTGGGCACGGTTGTGCGTGCCGAGCCTTTTCCTGAGGCCCGAAAACCGGCGATCAAGCTTTGGATCGATTTTGGCGAGTTCGGCGTCCTCCAATCGAGCGCCCAGTTGACCGTGCACTACACCCCGGAGTCCCTCGTCGGGCGGCAGGTGCTTGGGGTCCTCAACTTCGCTCCGAAGCGGATCGCTGGGTTCGAGTCGCAGGTTCTTGTCACTGGATTTGCGGATGACGAAAGTGCCGTCGTATTGGCGACTTCCGACCGAGTCGTTCCAAACGGGGCGAAACTGTTTTGAGAAAAGAGTCCACGATGACGGAGGCCAAAACCGAATGGCGAGGGTATCAGAAATTCCAAAGCTAAGAGTGGTCCCTGCGCCAAATGTCCTTGGCCAATTGACGCTGAATAATCCCTCGCGTTGTTCCCTGGGCGCGGACGAGGGCTCGTTCCAAACGTGCGACCGCACCAGCATAGTCGTGAGTGCTTCGTAGGACGTCAGCCGCACCCTGATTTGCAATGACATCTCCCGGATCGAGAGCTAGGATGCGGTCACAGTAGAATCTCTGGCGCCAACGGTAGTCCGCCTCCCCGGCATCGGAATTCTGGAGGAGAATCGCGATGAGGCTCAGCCGGCACACTGCCCCTGCCGAATTGCCGGACGGAAGGTACGGAGAAACCTGATCGGACTCAGGTATGCCCCTAAGCACATATTCGCGCTGCCCCGGAAACACTGTCCCGCGTGCTGCCAGCAATGCGGACAGGCGTGCGCCAATGGCGAAGTTATCCGTGTCGTAAGGGAGAAGCAACTGGAAGGCCCGCTCGTTCTCATTGCGGATCATATATACGTCGGCAAGCTCAGGCGCCAATGAGGTGATGCCCGCAGTGGCGATCCTATTCTCGAAGAAATGGATCGCTTCGTCCGTGTGCCCTTGCCGCAGAGCGGAGACGCCCGACTGCCTCGCCTGCGCGTCCACTTGTCCTTCGCTGCGCAAAAACGCCTGCAGTTCCTGGGGAAGCGGCTCGCGAGGATCGGAGAACTTTATTTGTCCCTTCCCATTTGCCCAATGGTCCGAGCTCATTTTCCGCGCAGGTTGATGTGGCGCGGATACCTTCTCCAAAGGCAGCAAGTGAACGAGAACCTGGGGAAAAGTCAGGGTCCTAACCGCGATTAAGAGTCCGAAACAGAGTGAAATCATTTCTGTAGTTCTCCAAACAGTCTATCCGCCAAGACTCACCGTAGGCAGGAGCTGCTGGCCGGTTAGAATCCAAGGCTTACCGTCGATCGATGTGCTTCCGGTCAGGATCAGATCTACAGGGTACACGGTCACCTTGAATGAAACGTATGCTAGTGCCGAAGGCAATCCCGACTGCGAATTGGCGTTTAGGGTCGCTGTGGAGCTCGGCGAAATAGTTACATCAAACGATGCTGCTGGGTTCTCCAGAGCGGTTACGTAAGTACCTCCTGAAAGGCCGAAGTAGGGCCAGCCGAGTTCTGGGTCACCGAGGCCATCGCTCGCCGAACCCGTGTCTCCTGCCCACCCTGTTTCGCACTCTTGCACGATTATTACTGCCGGCGGAAGTGGTGGTGCTCCGGTCCCCGTCGGCCATCTACAGTGTGCCGTAATCGTGCCTGAGCACGTTGCCGTCCCAATTCCAGCATGAATGTGGTTATTTGTGCCACCTCCGCTAGTCGGAGCGGCTCCCCAATACGCTCCGGACAGTCCGTAATCACCCGAGCACGGTTCGTCGGGTCCTGTTGAGGTCCACCTGCCACCTTCATACTCGACCGTGTAACTCTGGCCACTGGCCACCGAGCAAAGAGCCACCATCACGTTAAGCAAAGCAGGGCGAATTCTGTTCAAGAGAAATTATCGATCCACATCGAACACTATAGGGTCGATTTCCTCACCTGTCAAGCAGTGCCGCCGATAAACTCATTTTCTTAATAAATCGTTGAGATACAAGTTGCAAACCGGCCGATCCATGTAGTCCTTTCCCAACAACTTTCTTAGCTTCGCATTTGCTGTCCACCGATCGTCACCTGTGTTCTGCTCGTGGCGCTGCCAAAACTTCTCCCACCAATCGGGCGGCTGCACCTTGCAGCCTTCATATTCCGTAACTCGACCCGTTTCGCCGTCGGTTACTAAGCTGCCGACGTAGTCGCTCATGGCATAAACGCGGTCGATTTGCTGCTTAATCTCGTAGACGTCCTGCTCACTGACGACGCCGTTCGACGTTGCTTTGTAGAATTGAACGGTCACGCGGATTGGGAAATTCGGGTCACGTTCGATGTTGAGGTTGTCGACTTCGGTAAATGGCCCCTCGAGATCGCCATGTCCGATGACGGCGTTTTCGACGTCGCTGCCCCCGCGTCGGCTCGAAGGCATCGCCTTCGCCATGTCCTCGCTCTTGGCACCGCCATAACCACCACCGCCGAACTGCATCGGATGATGCTGCTTGAGCGGGACCTGGATGAGCAGCACCATGTTCATGCCGCTCTCCTCCTTCGGGCTCTTTTGGCCGGTGCCCGTCGAAGTATGGCCCGTCTTGAAGTCGGAGAAGCGCTCTCCCGTGAGGCTTGCTCGCATCCCATTGGCGTTGTGAAAGAGCCGCTGGCCCCACGTGGCTCCGGTGTTGAAGGCATCCCGCTTGTTGTCGATAACGGTCATGCTCGTGCC
>JAYROD010000366.1:0-1527 GCA_041911835.1 Fimbriimonadaceae bacterium
AAGTCGAGGATCCCGAGCTCTTCTGGGCACGGCACGACGGGCGTTGCCGCCGCGATCTCTTGACGAAAGACGCTGAATCGCTCTCTGCTCAAGGACATTTCGCAGAAAGAGAGCCGCAGAAAGGCATCGCGGAACGGCAGCGAGCTCCGTACAGATAGAATCGAGGTGTCACGATTCTCTCGAAAGGATGGGAACCAGCGATGAGAGCTCTATCTCCGTCGAGTCGCGTACGGCTCCAGATCAGTCTCACCATCGCTGCCGTCCTGTTCAGCACAGCGGCCAGAGCTGGTGTCGGCGTTTGGACGACGAGCGGACCCCTGCATGGAGCCTCTTGGGTCATCGCCGACCAACGAAATCCTGGCGTTCTCTACGCCTCCGCTTTCGGTACCCAATTCGTGAATCCCGCGCGGCCGTACAAGAGCACCGACAACGGTGCTTCATGGAGCGCTATTGGCGATCGGAACTGTCAGTTTCAGAGCGTGATACCGCTCGCGACCGCGGCGCCATCGACGGTGTACTTCGCTGGCGGCAACCTCATACCTCCGAACGGGAACATGGGCGTCGTCGTCGCGAGTACTGATGGCGGCGCGAGTTGCAGCGGCGCGCTGTTCGAGCCCGAGATCTATGTGGGCTACTCGCTCGCGGTCGATGCCCTTAACCGAATGGAGCTATTCGTTAGCGCGAGCGGTGCCTACGGAAGGCCCCTCTCTGTCTCACGGAGTTTAGATGCCGGAGGGACTTGGACTCGCGTCGATTCGGGTCTGGCTCTCGGGACGGCTCTCTTCGGGAGCCTCGTAACGGACCCGAAGATTTCAGGAACGTTGTATCTCGCCACGACACAATCCCTTTTCAAGTCGATCGACTCCGGAGGGGCCTGGGTCTCCCTTGCCACCGCCGGCGGTCAGATCGGAGCTGTTGCCATTGATCCCACGAATTCGTCCGTCGTGTACATGGGCGGGACTCCAAATCTGCTGCCGAGTGGCCCGGGAAGCGTCGTCAAAAGCGTGGACGGAGGAACAACGTTCGGCGACGCAAGCGCAGGCCTATCGACTGCCTCGGTATCGGCTTTGTGTGTCAATCCCCGTAACCCGATGCAGGTCTTTGCCGCCACGAATGAGGGCGTGTTCATGAGCCTCGATGGAGGTGCGAGTTGGCAGGCCATGAATTCCGGCTTGACCGACCTGTCCGTGAGTACCCTGGCGATCGATCCTGTCGGGGAATACATTCACGCGGGGACCGGAAGCGGTGTCTTCGATTTTCAGCTCATTTCTCCGACGTGCGCGAAGGATTCCCACACCCTCTGCCTGAACAGTGGCAGGTTTGCCGTCTCGGCATCCTTCAGCACGGCACTCGGAGCGTTGCCCGTTCAAGCAACGGCGGTTTCCCTGACGAACGACACGGGCTATTTCTGGTTCTTCGATCCCGCCAATGTCGAGATGGTCGTCAAGGTGCTTACAGGCTGCCCGGTCAATGGCGAGTACTGGGTATTCGCAGGTGGGTTGACGAACGTCGGCGTGGAATGGGGCG
>JAYROD010000367.1:0-5356 GCA_041911835.1 Fimbriimonadaceae bacterium
TTCACCTCCTTCTCCAAGAACTGTGTCGGAGGATTTCGAAACGCCAAAGGCATATCGAACCAGCCCAACTCTATCTTTCCAAGCTGCGGATGATCGAACTCGTACCAATCAACGTAACCTTTACCTTTAAGCTTCTCATCGGACCACTGCAAGAGCTTGATGTCGTCTTCAAACGGATGATCGCGGAACCAATCGATGTACTTGTAATCCGTAATGCCGGCTTGACGTTGCGGCGACCAGATCTCTGTGGTCCACGCGAATACACCCCGATGTTCATACATCCAGTCATCGAAGACTCCGGTGATGACCTCTTTCGGGTGATACTTGAACTCGTGGAAATTGCTGATCGCCGGGTAGCCTGTGAGTTCCTCGCCCTTCTTGCCAAAGTCCTTGTAGACCCACAGATCCTCAGGTGGAATATCGTCATCGGGCATCCGACTCGGGGGACGCAAATGCACTCCAGAGAATGTGTGAAAGGTGATCGCGCCGCAAATGTTAGGTCGTTTGGCGATTGCATCGACTATCGCACGAACTTCCGGTTCGCTTGTTGGATAAGGCCCAGCGCCATACTGCTCGTGTTCTAAACGCCAAGCGGAAGGGAAGTTTCGATTCATATCGAGCGCTTCCTTCACCTTTCTTCCGCGCATCGTAATGCCGTCGAAATTATGAAACAGCCCTTCAGGCATCAGTCGGTAATACGTGCCGCCGGTTTCGCCCGGCTCTCTTCTCTGCAACAGCCTGGGCTCTTCTTTGGAGATCTTCCACGGGCCGTTCGGGTCCTTGATCCGCATGCTGAGCATCCGTCCATCACCATCGATATCCATGCGCTCTAGGCCGTAAAAATCATCTTCATCGTAGGGGTATGGCCGAGTCGATGAACGGATGATTTTCGGCTTGTCGGCTAGCGCCCATTCTGCTCCATCAGGGTTGAACCGGGGCACCAAGTAGAAGGCCCTGGTGTCGAGCGCTCGCGTCACGGTCTTGTCCTTGCCGTATCGCGCACAGAGCTTTTCGAGAATCGCGGTTACAGCGGTCGTCGCGCTGACTTCGCTGGCGTGAATGTTCCCGTCGCACCAGAATGCCGGCTTCTCATTTGCGGGACCGGTCGCTGAGTTCGTGGCCGTCATGAGCCATATATCGCGGCCCTCGTGCGACTTGCCAATGCTCTCCACTTTGCAGAGCTTTGGATATTCCTTGGCAAAGGCCCTGAGCAGCTTCGTCAGCTCGTCATAACGGATGTAGCGATTGAGCGGGACTTTCGGCATTTGGGGGTAGGTTACCCATAGTGACTGCGGCATTCATCTGCTCGACGCCAGGAAAAGTTACGGGTTCATTCGAACCATTGGGACCCGCAAAGTTGCCTATACATCATGAGCATTCGCATTTCATGGTTCTCCGTCATGCTCATAGTGAGCGCGTCGGTCGTCGCCCAGTCGCCTGTCAACGTCCGCTTCACCATCAACGCAAGCGTCACGAAACCGATCTCGCCCTACATCTACGGCACAAATCAGCCCAATTGGTCGACGACGGCGCATTACCTCACGCTGAGCCGCCTGGGCGGCAATCGATGGACCGCCTACAACTGGGAGAACAATGCCAGCAACGCAGGAACCGACTGGTTTAACCAAAATGACGGATATCTAGGCGGCGGAGAGGTCCCAGGAGAAGCCGTCCGCGCCCCTGTTCAACAGGCGTTCAACAACAACGCCTCGATGATCGTGACGATCCCGATCTGCGGCTACGCGGCAGCGGACAAAACTCCGCCAGGCGACGTCAACCAGACACCCAACTACCTGCAGGTCCGATTCCGGCAAGTCAAATCGACGAAGGGATCTGCTTTCACCTATCCACCTTCGCTCGCCGATGCCTTCGTCTATGAGGACGAATTTGTGAGCTGGCTGGAGAACCAGTTTCCGAGGCCCCCGACCGACCCGCGAAAACTCTTCTACTGCCTTGATAACGAGCCCGATCTCTGGTCGTCGACACACCCGCGCATCCACCCAAATCCGGCCACATACGCCGAGATGATCACCAAGACAATCGACTTCGCCAACGCCATCAAGAATGTTAAGCCGACCGCAGAAGTTTTCGGCCCAGTCAGTTATGGGTGGTATGGATATGTTCGTCTGCAGGGGGCGCCGGACAATAACAACCGAGACTTCCTCGACTTTTACATGGACCAACTCAAGGCAGCCAGCCAAACCGCTGGAAAGCGCCTGATCGATGTCCTCGACCTTCACTGGTACCCTGAAGCAAAGGGAGACGGCATTCGCATCACCGGCGAAGAGACGACCCCAGGCGTGGTCGCCGCAAGGGTTCAAGCCCCAAGATCACTTTGGGACCCGACTTATTCTGAGGATAGCTGGATCGTCACCGATTGGCTTCACGCTCCCATCCGATTGATCCCGCTCATGATCGAAAAAATCGCAGCGCATTACCCTGGCACCAAGCTGGGCATTACCGAATACAACTACGGCGGCGGCGGACATATCTCGGGAGGAATTGCCGAGGCCGACGTGGTAGGGATTTTCGGCCGCGAAGGCGTCTATGCGGCAACGCTTTGGGAACTTGCCGCCAACCAAACCTTCATCTATGCCGGAATGAGCGCTTTCCGCAACTATGATGGGGCAGGAGGCGTCTTCGGCGACACCTCGCTTCAAGCCACGACGACGGACATCCCGCGCACTTCGATCTACGCTAGTACGTTTGCGTTTGGCCCCGCTCGCGTGGTGATCGTGGCGATCAATAAGAGCGCCGATACCGTGAATGGATCGTTCGCGATCAGCAACTACCTGCCGATCAAGACGATCAGGGCCTATCGATTGACGAGCGCCGCGCCGTCCATGATCCCCATCCATCCGAAGATCGCACGAACGACGAGGGCATTCCTCTATTCGATGCCACCAATGAGCGTGACGACCTTGGTGCTCAACTAGACTTCGCTGAAGGAATTCGGTTCGCGCCGTCGAAAGCGATGGGCAGAACCATGAATCGATTAGCCTTCCTCATTGTGTGCGTCGTCGTCGTCGGCTGCGGAGGCTCGGGCTCCAACACGACCCAATCTCAAAACCTGCTGACGGGGGTCTGGAAGGGAACTATGGCGCTAGCCGGTTCTCAAAGTCCCTGGACTGTCGAAATCGAACAGAACGATCTGGGCGATTCCATTGCGGGAGTCATGCGCGTCACGACCCCGAACAAGGTCTACCATGGCAAGCTCACCGGCCTCAGAACAGGCTCGGGCTATAACTGGAGCTCCGATCTGGGCCAGGACCTCGGCACACTTGATTTCACCGGCACTCAAACCACTTCCGGAATACGATTTACCTTCGGATCGCGCTCGCGATCACAGACGAGTGGGACAGGCGCCGCCACCCAAACGCGGACCACCCTCTCGGCCAATTATGCCGGCGTTTGGAACGTGAATTGGACGGAATCGAACGGCAACGCCAATAACTTCCCGATACTCATCCAACAGGTCAATGGGCAAAACCAGATGTACCAGCAGGAGGCCGTGCTTCCGGCCAACGGAGGTTGGGTATTGGTCGGCTCGATCGTGGGAGACACGATCTCCATCACCGCGTTCTCAGCCGCGGCGCTCGACGCCGTCAATCTCACGTTCAATGCCGCCGCGTTCAACGGCAGCGGGACTTTCAGTGGCGACATCATCGCTCAACAGAATAGTGGGCACGTTTCGGGAACCTACACGATAACCCCTGGCGGCAACTAGCAGCGGCTTCGGTCCGTCTTGTAGCTATTCCATGGTTGGATTCTTCTTCGTCGTGGTCCTCGTCGTCGTGATCGTCATGCTCGCCAGGGCGGCCGATCAAAAGGCGCAGCTCCGGCGGGCTGATGCGATGAAGGAGCTCGCCAGTCGCCTCGGCCTCGAATACGTCCCCATGATACAGCCCCAGGGTTGCCTTACTTTTGGCATGGCCGATGCGTTCTTCGACCCTATCACCGGGAGCATGGGAAAGACTGACGCCATCATGCAGTTCTTCAACGGATTCGACCCGTTCGGACAAGGAGGTTCGCGCAAAATCGAGAACCTGATTGTTGGCCCCAAAGGCGATGAGCAGTGGATGCTATTCGATTATCAATACACGATTAGCAGTGGCAAGAGCTCGAGCACTTATTATTACGGGATAGTATCTGTTGTCATGCCGCTTGCAATGCCTCCCCTGCAGATACGGCCTGCAAACTTTGGCGATACGGTTGGCGCATGGTTTGGCGCCAAAGATATTCAGTTTGAAAGCGATCAATTTAACAAGGAATTCACGATCCATTGTGCGGAAGAAAAGCGCGCCTACGACATCATAGATCCGCAGATGATGGAGTATCTGATGTCGATTCCGCGCTACGCATTCCAATTTTCAGGCAACGTTGGGCTCATTGCTCTGGGCGGCAAGACGGAGCCGGCCGTGTATTACCAAACGGCGGGAGACCTCGAAGGATTCCTGCAACGGATCCCAAACTTCGTCCGTCAAGACATCGGATATAAGCCGACCTGGCCCACCCAATCCCATTGACTATGCAGCAAACCGCAAGCCCACTTGGTCCTCTCCTCGTCGTATCGGGCGGCGCGCTGCTCGTCTTCGTCGTGTGGTGGTTTGCGACCCATAATCGCTTCATGCGCCTCCGGAATCACATCAACGAGAGCTGGTCGAATGTCGATGTTGCGCTCAAAAGGAGATACGATCTCATACCAAACTTAGTCGAAACCGTTAAAGGATACGCGCAGCACGAACAGCAAACCATAGCAAGCGTGATCGAAGCGCGCAACAGAGCGCATGCGGCCGTCGGGCCGGTCGGCGACCAAGCGCGAGATGAGAACGAACTCGTGCATTCGGTGAACAAACTCCTCGCGGTCGCCGAATCCTACCCCGATCTGAAGGCCAGCCAAAACTACCTTGCGCTCCAGACCGAACTTTCGAATACCGAAGACCGAATCGCCGCCGCCCGCAGGTTTTACAATGCGAATGTCCGCGATTACAACACGATGCGCGAGTCCTTTCCGTCGAGCATCGTCGGCAACGCCATGAACCTCGCGCCCGCCGAATTCTTCGAGGTCGACAGCCTCTCCTTCAGAGAAGCGCCAGAAATCAAACTTTCCTCATCATAGCCGCCTCTCTCTCCTCCGCTCTCTGCCAACTGCAAACCGCCTTCTGCCAACTCCCCTCACATCAGACCTACATCAGACCTGAATCAGACCTAACTCCTCTCCACCCTCGACCCTCGACCTTCGTCCTTCGTCCTTCCACCCTCGACCCTCGACCTTCGTCCTTCGACCTTCGACCTTCGACCCTCGACCATAGTCCTACTCCCCTCCTCGTTGCGTCCGCTGCGAGCTTTGCGTGAA
>JAYROD010000368.1:0-8386 GCA_041911835.1 Fimbriimonadaceae bacterium
AACATTTTTTGGCCACTGGCGGCGGCGGTTGTTGCCGCGATCGTGATCGGATGTGGTGGTGGAGGCGGGACCGGCCTCTCCACTTCGGGAGGAACGTCGAGCGGCCTCAGCGGTGGGAGTGGGTTTGGCCCGAATGCCCGCGGCGTTGCCTCCAGCGTGGACTCGATCGCCGGCAAGTTCGTGCTGAGCGTCGCTTCGGGGACGGGAGTGTCGGCGGGATCGACGTTGACGATCATCACGACGCCTTCCACGCAATTCTTTGCCGCGTCCGGCCAGCAGATCGGAAAAGACCAGTTCTTTTCGTTGCTTCCTAGCGCCCGAAACGTTCAGATCGAGGGCACGATCTCGCTGGACCAAGGGCAATGCACGGCGAGCAAGCTGAAGCTCGAAGATCAAAGCGGCAGCACCACAGGCGGCACCTCAGGCTCGACGAGCGCCGGCGGCGGTTCTGGCGATGCCGAAGCGACGGGAGCTGCATCCAACGTCGGAGCTTCTGGCTTCACAATCACTCTCGCTTCCTGGGAAGGATTCTCCGCAGCAGCCGGATCAACGGTGACGGTTCAGACGACTTCGACGACCGAATTCAAGCTGAACGGTCAGACGGTCTCTGCGAGCGCGTTCTTTGCCGCGCTCGGGTCGGCATCCTCGGTGAAGGTCGAAGGAACGTTCGCTAACGGCGTCTTCACCGCAACGGAAGCTAAGATCGGTTCGGGTTCCGGAACCACTACCGGTGGGTCCGGTGGCAGCGACGACAACGGTGGCAGTTCAGCAGGGTCCACTTCTTCTGGCGGCGGTTCTGATGACACGGGCGGGTCGAGCGGATCTTCGACCTCCTCGGGAGGGAGCGATGACACTGGCGGTCACGGCAGCTCTTCATCGGGCGGCTCGGACGATACGGGTGGCCACGGTTAGACCTTCCCCTTGAAGATGGTGGGCCCTTTCGCCGCTGGCGGAAGGGCCTATTGCTTTAGACCAGGCCCAGGTAGCATCGGCGCGATGACCGCAAAACCGTATCGATGGTCGGAGGTCGAGGCCGATAACCCGATCGACCTTTTGCATCGAAAGCGCTTATCAGGCGATCGGATGCTGGTAGCGCATGTGAATCTCGAGAAAGGCTGTGATGTGGCAGACCACCATCATGAGAGTGAGCAGATCGCCATACTCATCTCCGGTCATGTTCGCTGGAGATTGGGCGAAAAGGGATCTCCAGATTATCGAGAACTTGAAATGTCGGGGGGAGAAGTGATGGTACTGCCTTCTAACTACCCCCACGGCATCACCGCATTGGAAGACACATTGATAATCGACGTGTTGAGCCCTCCAGCCGCCATGGGCGTCGATTCCCAAGGCAAAAGTTAGGGCTTAGACTTCGACTTTGCCGACACTTGCTTGGCGATGAGCATGGCGCCGAGCAACTTGCCCTTTACGATCGCGCGCATTCCGTTTTTCAGACTCGAAAGCTGCGCCGCCCGGCCATCGACGAGGATGGAGGCACGCATCGCGTCAACACGAATCTGGCCCCTCGTGGTCGAGAGCACGAAGGCGGTCGTCGAAGGGCTGCCCTTGATGGTGCCCTCATATTGACTTTCCTTCTGCTGAGCCGTTTTGAATTTGCCTGGCGCCGGCTTTTGCACCGAGCCAAGCGACTGAGCGCCGGCGGCATGCAATGCAATCGTGGCAAACAACAGAGCGGAAAGCATCCGAAGCTCGCGGGTCCTCATGAGGAAGAGTTTATCCGGGTTACCGAGCCGGGAGCAGACTTTCGAGATACTTCATGACAGCCGTAGCCAAAGCTCCGTGGCCCTCTCCGGGCACGCGTTCGATCGAGACCTTGTCGAATCCCCTCGCGGTCGCTTCTCTCAGGGCATTTTGCGTTTGATCATAGAACGGTTTTCCGGGCGCCCAATATGGATCTTTGTCTCCGCCCAGGATGCGAATAGGCGGCCGTGGAACGTCCCTGGGAGTAACCTTCACAATCCACCTCCCTTGGTAGTTTGGACACACTGGAGCTGCCGCCCGAATCCATTCCGGATGGTTGAAGAGGAGCGCCCAAACCGTGTGGCAGCCGGCCTCCCAGCCGGTGAGATACACCTGAGATTCCGCTGAATAGTCCTTTTGCACGTCGGCGAGCACTGCCTGAAGCCCATCCGAATCGAAGGTCCAGTGCCCTTCGCGCTCAGCTCGATCCCAGGCTGCTCGAGCATACGGGTAGGTAGGTATCTGGGCGACCTGGCTGCCGCCGTTCGTTAGGACCAGCGGTGCGACGATGATGAAAGGCAAATTGCCCCTCGCCTTGACGAACTCCTCCGCGTTTTCCTTGAATTGGCGATCCGCGCTCTCAATAGCGACCAGTACCGGCCACTTCTTGCCCTTGGTCCACCCTTTAGGCAATGCAACGTAGTAGCCCATGGGATGCGTCCGCGCAGTCTTGAACTCGAGGGTGGTCGGGAGCTGGGAACTCCAATGGATGAGCATGATCGCAGCCAGAGTCATCGGCATGGATGAACGGACGCCAACTTGCCGCCGAGGGTTACTGGGTCCATGGGACCCGCTGGTGCCCGAGAACGGGGATCTGCCAAGAGCCCACGTCGGTGCAGCGATCATTAATACGACGGGTCAAAACGAAAGCGCTTAAGGGTACGTTGTACTCATCACAATATGTCCATTCGACCCGTAAAGAAACTCATTCGCGCAAAGCCGACTCTTGAAGGCGCAGGCGTTCATTTAAGGAGAGCGTTCGGATTCGACAACACGTCGGATTTCGATCCGTTCCTGTTGCTGGATGACTTCAGGAACGACATACCGGAAGACTATTTAGCGGGGTTTCCCTGGCATCCTCATCGTGGAATCGAGACGATTACTTACGTCTTGGCGGGCACGGTCGATCACGCCGATAGCTTGGGAAATCGAGGTTCCATCGTGCCTGGCGAGGTGCAATGGATGACGGCGGGACGCGGAATCATCCATCAGGAAATGCCAAAAGGCGATGTCGAGGGCAGGATGCACGGATTCCAGCTTTGGGCGAACCTACCATCATCTCAAAAGATGACTGCGCCCAGATATCAACAGGTCTCGTCCGAGGAAATTCCGACGATAACCGACGATGATGGAACGCAGGTGCGGCTCGTTTGCGGTGGATTTTGGGGGAAGCGCGGGCCGATCGAGGGGATCGCGACGGACCCTGTGTATATTGACGTCTCGGTCCCGCCCGGCCGAAAGAAGACTTTGCCGGTGGAAACCACCTCTCAAGCGTTCGCTTATGTGTTCTCCGGATCGGGAACGTTTTGCAACGCATCCGGGCCCCTTGCGGTCCCGACTGAAGGGGTCCAATGGCTCGAAACGTCTCCCCCGACCGATGCCGACAATCGGTGCCTCGTGCTTTTTGACCGTGGTGACGAAGTCACGGTCCAGGCAGGAGAGGATGGCATTCGCTTCTTGCTCGTTTCCGGAAAGCCGCTGCAGGAGCCGGTCGCCTGGTATGGACCGATTGTCATGAATACTCAAGAGCAGCTCCGGCAGGCCTTCGAAGAGCTTCGGGAAGGCACGTTTTTGCGAGAGCCATAAGCCTATCGTAATGCTTCCGAAACGTTGACCGGAGGCTGGCTTATCCCGCGATCGGAAGCATGAAGAGTTTCGCGGCAGTCGCCACAAGGAGGAGGGATGCCAAAACGAGCATGGTCATTTTGACCGTGTCTCGCTTGAAAACCGTCGCGATACCGGAAAAGAACATGACGATCGTAAAAAGCACGGTCGTCAGCGTGAATTGATCGCCGAGATCATTGGCCCGCTTTGCCTGTTCGATCGCCTTCTTGCTTTCGTCTTGGAGTGCGAACGTATCGGCGAAGAGATCCATTGCGTAATCCGGGGATTCTGTCGGATGAACATACTTCTTTTGTTTCGCGGTTTCGTTATCTGACCAGATCAGCGCCTGCTTAAGACGCTCTTCCATGAAATCGTCTTCGATCTCCTGCGCAATCTCGCCATCGATCTTCGCCTGCGGACCGTCTTGTTTGTCCGCGGAGATTTTTCTGCTCTGCCACTCCATCCAGGTGATCATGTCGAACGTGTACGATTGGGCGGCCTCCAATTGCTTGGCGCTCGACTCGGTGATCTTGGCGATCCCTTCATTGTAACGGTCAAGTGTGTTGCCGTCGCAGAGCGACGCTTGGTAGGCGGCAAACGCCGCGCCGACAGTGGCGAGACCCAGGACGACCGCCGTGACGATCTCGATGATGTAGCCCCGCTTGGAATCGGCAGCAGCTGTCGTTTCGGTGGATTCCTGCATCGCGAGATTTTACAGCCGACAAGGCTCATTTGCGCGATGCGTCACGAAAATTCGTAGTCCAAAGCAGTAGCATGGACTTCATGGCCCATCAGCTGCCGCAAAAGGGAGGCAGTACGGATTGACCGATGTACAGGCACTCATCACCTACGGACTGATCGGTCTGTACATTCTTGTGCTGCTCTACGCCGTCCTTGCCCCAAAGAGGCAGCCCGATCCGCAGCGCGGAGTGGCAGTGGGGTGTCTTTCGATCGTCATTGGCTTCCTGGTCGTCCTCGCAGGGCTCTTTGCGCTCGGGCAGTTCATCCATGCGCGCTGGCTTACTCATGGTGTAAGCGGTATTTGCCTGTTCGTGCTCTTTTTCGCCCTCCTCGGAATGGTTCAAGAGCTGATCAAGCGGGTCCAAAAGGGAAGATAGCACCCTCCCCACATAGGAGAATCGGTTGTGATCGCAAATCCGTCATGGGTAAATTGCTCCTCATGAAGAAGTGGGCGATTGCTGTCCTGGCGCTTACGATCCTAGGTTGCGGCGGGGGAACCGGCGACTTCGTTTCGACGGGAAATCCACCTCCGGGATTTGGTGGAGCGGAGACTAAGCGCGGCGATCTGGTCTCCTTCACGCTCTTGAGAGACTATGGTTCCGCTTCGATGAACACCGTGCTCAGCTACATTCAATACCAGAGTGGCATTAGTATGTCCGTGACCAGCGACGTCAGCCTATATAAAGTGACCTATTGGACGGTCGACCTCGCAGGAAAATTGGTCAAGGCCACGGGCGCCGTCGCGATTCCCGATACACCCACGAATCCCGCATTGGTCGCCTACCAGCACAGCACGGCAACATCGAGAACGAACGTACCGAGCGCTAACAATGATGAGGGCTGGGCGGTCCTGGCTATTTTCGCGGCGACGGGCAACTATGTCGTGTCGATGGCAGATTATCTCGGTCTCGGGGACTCACCGGTCTTTCATCCGTATATGATCGCCCAGAGCGAGGCTGATACGAGCCTGGACATGATGCGGGCCGCAAAGGAACTCTGCAAAAAGCAGTCCGTCACGCTCTCAAAGAAACTGTTCTTAACGGGATATTCCCAGGGCGGCCATGCGACTATGGCACTTGCCCGCCTTATCGAAGGGAGCTATGCGTCCGAATTCCCGCTCACCGCAGTCGCTCCGGGCGCGGGACCGTACGACCTATCCGATACCGAACTCAACTTCGCTTTCGATAGCCCAGGGCCGGATACACCTACATTCTTGGCGTACCTCGTCCTCGCTTATCGCCAGTATTACAGTATCTTACCGGACCTCACCAAAGTGTTTAAGTCCCCTTGGGACCAGAAGGCTCCGCCACTTTTCGATGGAAACCACGATATCGATGGAATCGCCAAAGTCCTGCCGCATACCCTGAATGATCTTTTCACATCTGAATTTATCAATGACACTCTGCACAATATAGGCGTACCACTCAAGGATCGCTTGCAGGAGAACGACGATTGGCAGTGGGTGCCACGTACTCAAATGACCCTGTTTCATGCGTCGAGCGACAACATCGTCTCGTTTCAGAATTCGCAGAAAGCGTACGATTACATGCACGAACACGGTGCGTCGGTGACTCTCGTTGATCTTGGCAATAACATGGACCATCTTGGCGGATTCTACTACGCTATACCCAAAGCAAGGCTTTGGTTCGACACGCTCAATTCGTCGAGCAACCAGCTTGCCAGGACTTCTCCAAATGTCTCCCTGCACTAACTCAGGAGTTTGACTCACGCGTCGGTCGCCTTGGTGGCCGAAGTCTTCTTCGAATGATAGCGACGAGCTTTTTCTCGGTTGCCGCACGTTTGCATATCGCACCATCTTCGTGTTCGACCATGGCTGAGGTCCAAGAAGAGCCACTCGCAATCCTCGCCGTCACACTGTCTAACTCTCGAAGCGAGTGGAGACGTGAGGAGTTCTGCTGCGGACAAAAGGCACGACCAAAGGGGTGATTCAAGATGCTCGCCACAGTCATCCCATCGCCAGAGGCGGGGTGTTCCAGAGGGCTCGAATCGGAAATGCTCGAAAGCCGCCGACAAGCCGCTCTCGATGGTCTGGAGGTTTCCGGACTCCGGAACGCTTTGGGCGGCTAGGGCGGAAAAAACCCGAAAGAGAGCGTCGCGGACTCGGGAAGCCCTGCAGAATGCTTTGGCGGCAGCTTCTTCATCCCTCTTGGATCGCGATAGGAGCGCTTTGGCGTCCTTCGGCGATGTGGCTCCGGCCTCTACAGACCACTGCACGAGACCTTCAAAGCCGAGTGCATGCTTGGGAAATGTGTTGCATAGCTCTAAACAGAGGGAGTTGACTCCATACGGAGTCGGAACCAACGGGACCCAAAGAGGCCTGAGTTCTCTTTCCATTACTTTATCCCTATTATAACTCCCAATCCTTGCTTTTGGGGGTTTTTAGTGATAATATGTAACCGTCAACAGGCATTGAGGTGGTTAAACCGAAATGCCCAGGAGGAACAAGCACATGCTCGACTCAAAATTCATTCACCAAGATTGGATTCACTTCTTCGAAGCTGTCCACACGGACGACGGGTGGATCACGCCGCTCCTGAGCTCCGTTAGTGGAATTTCGGCGGAGGTTGCCAGATGGAAGCCGGCACCTCAAGTTGCCTCGATCTGGGAGATCGTCGCGCATGCGACGGGCTGGATTGAGGATATCTTGGCCGATCTGACCGGCGCGACCTCGATAGACGTCACGGATTGGCCTGGCATCAACCAAGAATCGGAAGCGTCATGGCAAGCCACGGTCACCCGCCTACAGGAGCAGGTCTCGCTCCTGGGGCGCCAGGTCAGCGGATTGACGGTGGAAGAGCTCTACGAGGCGCCTATTCGAATACGCAAGCGCCGAAGCGAGAGGCTGACGAACATTTTCATTCACAACGCATATCACACAGGGCAGATCATCAAAATGCGCCAGCTTTACGCGGCGCAGCTTGAATTGCCCGTCGTTGCGTAGCGCGACCCCTTCGGTATCGCCTCCAGTTGGCGAAATCGAGGGGGATGAACACTCTGAACCCGCAAATTTGCGGGAAACCCGTGCAACAGATCCAGATTGAGCACGGGCGTAACGCTTTGGTCACGATCGGCGGTGATAGTCTGAATTGATCGAATGGTCGGGCCATTTGGGTTCCGATTTAATTGGCAGACTTGGAGAGACAAAGATGAGATACAAAGTCCAACGAACGATATGCATTGCGGGATGTGCGCTTACCGCTGTAGCCGCGCATGCCGGATACAGCTTTACGTCGTTTAACGCTTCGCAGTGGGGGGCGTCCGACGCGACCCTCGGCGTCAGCGGGTACGTGATCGAAGATTTCGAGGACCTGAACATTGTCTCTGGGCTACAAGTGGGAGTATCGAGCGTCAACGGCAGCTATGGTCCGACGTCGACGCTTCCCAATACATTCAATCCCTTCACCGACAGCACCGCTGGGACCGCTTTTCAACTCGATGGCGGCGGTCAATGGGACGGAACTCACGGCATGATCAATACCCGCACCAACCGGGAATTCCCCTACACCGAAAGCAACAGCTGGGGCAGCATCAACCTCACGCTGGGCGGATTCGCGGATTCCTTCGGCTTTAGTTTCCAGCAGATGGACCAACTGGATAACCTGTTCATTAACGGCCAATTGCAGGGAAATTTGGCATCGTTGGCGGGCTGGGCGACGAATGGTCTTCGCCAAGGGTATCTCCGAATCGACGGGACATCTGGCAGCAGCATCTCGAATATCCAAATTCAGAACGTCAATGGTGACGGATTCATGATCGATCACGTCGCATTCCATGCCGTTCCGGAGCCAGCAAGCCTGGTGGTCTTCGGTTTCGGCGGTCTGGCCTTGGCGGCCCTGCGACGACGATGCTAAGTTTGCGCATCCCAAAAGGGGAGGGCCCTGCTCCGAAAGTAGCGGGGCCCTGTTTTATTTGCTGACCTGGAAAGTGCGGGAAATGGGCGCGCATAAATCGGCGACAGCCCTTCGGCGGCGCTTCCTTGCCGATCATTTTCCAGGGAGTTTCGAGCTCGATCAATGAGCAGGCATCGCTCTCACTTTGCATT
>JAYROD010000369.1:0-7364 GCA_041911835.1 Fimbriimonadaceae bacterium
CGGGGCCATGATGGAATTCGGCAAGAGCGCAATGGCCGAGTTCATCCATCGAAGCGCCGAGGCGACGGAATACGTGCTCTTCGACGACCACTTCGAAGCCAAAGCGTCCGGTCGCTTAAAGTCGACTCGATATGACGAGATTGAACACATCTATTACCGCCAAAATGACAAAGTGATCCTGGAAATGGAACGAGGAGCGATAACGATCAAACCCGTGGCCCACCTCGTCGCGGGCCGAGTGAAAGTGCCCGTTGGCTGGCAGCGCAACGGAATCGAAGTGCCTTACGAGTTGCTCATCGACGAACTCTCGGCCAGATGCGGCGTCGAGGTGGAACGCACGTGACCGATGGATGGATGGCTCCCCGGCCCGAAGGATGGGAAGAAGCCGTCGAGCGCGCCATGAGCGAGGACGTGGGTAACGGCGACGTTTCCGCATCGCTCCTGCCGGAAGAGCTTCACGTCGATTGGTACATCGAATCGCAGGCATCCGGAATCCTATGCGGAGCTGGGATCGCCGTGGAGCTTCTCGGCGCCAAGCAAGCGGCGCTTCAAGACGGCTCGGCCGTTGCCCCGAAAACGCTCATCGCTTCGGACGCGTCCGCGGCAACCAGCCTCTTGACTTGCGAGAGGACTGCAATGAACTTCCTCATGCACCTGAGCGGCATCGCAACGTTGACCAACCAGTTCGTCCGAGCCGTAGAGGGCACGAAGGCAAGAATCGTCGACACTCGAAAGACCACCCCGGGTCTCCGGGCTCTCGAAAAGTATGCCGTGCGATGCGGCGGCGGCCACAACCACCGCATGGGGCTCTATGACGGCGTGATGATTAAAGACAACCATATTCGCGCACTGGGCGGCATTACTGGCGCGATCAAGACAGCGCGCCAACACAGCCACCACCTGCTGAAGATCGAAGTGGAGTGTGAGACGCTCGACCAAGTGTCCGAAGCTCTTGCGGCTGGAGCCGACGTCGTGATGCTGGACAACATGGACACAAACACTATGGCCCGCGCCGTCGCATTCGTATCTGGCGCGTGCCTCCTCGAAGCAAGCGGCGGGGTGAACCTCACGACAGTCAGAGAGATCGCTGAGACGGGCGTCGATTTCATCTCGGTTGGGGCAATCACCCATTCGGCGCCGGCTTTGCCATTCCATTTGGAAGTCCGATGAAGGCGCCCCTCGACGAATCACGCTGGAATGTCCTCGACCAATGTTCTTCGACGAATTCTTTGGCGTCGGATTTGGTTCAATCGGGTCGATTCGAGCAGACCGATGTGATCGTGGCAGACCACCAGACAGCGGGGCGCGGTCGCTTCGATCGCTCTTGGATCTCGCCCCCAGGAGGTAGCCTCGCGGCAACCTGGATTGCCACTCCGTATGCTGACCATCGCCAGCCTTGGCTCATCGGTATGTCGCTGGCTGCGGCTGCTGCCGGCGCGCTACACTGCCAGCTTCAATGGCCGAATGATCTCATCCTAGAGGGGCGGAAATTGGGTGGCGTCTTGACGGAAGTGGTGGCCGATCCGCAGGGCCGGCGCATTCCACTCGTCGGTATTGGAGTCAATTTGAACGTCGAGAGTTTTCCTGCCGAGATCGCAGGGATCGCCATAAGCCTGTCCGGGCATCACCACGGGCGCTATGAGCCCAACGTCGTCCTTCGCAGCCTTTTGGAGCGATTGGCGCTGTTGCCGGAACCTGACTCTTGGGAAAGTTTGCGACCCATTTGGGCTCTCTTCGATGCGACCCCCGGCAAGAAATTTCGCCTTCCAAGTGGAGAAATTGCCACCGGCATCGGAATTGGCCCGGAAGCCGAGTTGCTGTGCTCGGTCGACGGAGAGGCTCGCTCGGTCATGGCCGCCGACGCCATACTCGGCGCCTGACCTCTGACCATCGAAGGAATCCGAGCGTCCATTCGAGAATAGCCTTGGGGAGAGGAAATTCACGATGCTTACCGCCATGATCTTAGGTCACTTGGCCGCGCAGCCCCCGCGCGACCCTCGTCTGAGTGGAGCCTATCGCGAAGAGCGAGCCGGATGGGTCTGCCTCCATATTCAGGGTCCGCCGAGCCAGATGGGCTTTCAAAATGGGTACCTCGCCTCGGCCGAATTTGACGACTTTAATAAGGTATTGAAGCTATACCTGCTTAAAACCACTGAAAAGGATTGGAATTGGTATCGAGATGTCGCAAAAACCCTTTTCTGGCCGAAGCTGGACCGAGAATATCGACTAGAGATCGAAGGGATAGCAGCAGGTTTGCAGGCAAAAGGCTATCAATATGACTATATCGATGTTACAGCCCAAAACGCCTGGATCGAGATTTCGGACTACTATCTTCCCTGGCTGATCCAAGAGAAGAAGACCCAGGGCAAGCGCAGGCAATCCCATGCGCCGGAATCATGTAGCGCCATCATGGCGACCGGCAACCAAACCGCCGACGGCAAAATCGTCTGTTGCCACACGGCTTGGGACGACTATCTTCCTGGCCAGCGGATGAACATGATCATCGACATGAAGCCGGAGAAAGGCAATCGGATCATCATGGACTCGATGCCGGGCCTCATCCATAGCCTCACGGATTTCTATGTGAACTCCGCCGGCTTGATCGTCACGGAAACGACCATTGGCGACTTCACTTCCTTCGCACCGAATAAGACGCCGGAATTTGAGCGAGCACGCCGCGCGGTGCAATATGCGAACGACCTCGACGGTTTCGTCAAGATCATCTCGCAGGGCGATAACGGTGGCTACGCGAATGTCTGGCTCGTCGGCAATGCGCGAACGAACGAAATCGGCAAGCTCGAGCTCGGGCTTAAAAACATCACGTTCTATCGGAGCCACGATGGCGCTTATGACAGTGAAAACTTCATCGACGACCCGAAGATGATCCGAGAGGAGACCACTTCAAACCTTTGGACCTTCCCGAATACGTGCAGCGACCGACGCGCCCGATGGCTGTTCCTCATGAACCAAGACATGGGCACGATGGATGCAGAAAAGGCCAAGGGATACATGGGCGACCACTACAATCAGCCGGCAAAGAAGGTCGTCTTGGGCGGGCTCGTGCTTTGCTCGCACCTCGATGCGACGACGACCCCCGAGATACCAGGAGCAAGCGCTCCCCGGCCGTTCGGCTCGAATCAAGCCAAGGTCTGCACCTCCGACCTGGCAAGAGGGATGAGTTTCTGGGCACGCATGGGGCACGGTTGCGGCACACCATTCGACTTCACAGAATGGGTAAAGAGCAACCCCAGCTACGCTTGGCAGGCGCCGCTGTTCCGGAACCTGAAAGACAACCCTTGGACGCTCTGGAAATCGAAATGGTAGGCCTTACTTCGCGATCCTGAAAGTCTGCATGACCGGGTTCGAGATCGTGGTGATGCGTTCGGGAGAATTCGTCGAAATGAACCGGACGATGTAGGCCTTAGCACCCGACACCATCACATACACGATATTCGTGACGGTGTCTCCACCCTGGTTTTGGGTATTGGCCATGAACGCCTCGGCCGGCCCAATCGGCAATTCGACGTGCTTTTGTTCAACGGTGGTCTTGCCATCGCTGAGTCCCTGCTTCATCTCCTTCGCCTCGTCGGCGAGCGATCCATTCGCATCGCGAGCCTTCACATAAAACCGCGTCCGCTCTTCACCGGGAATGGGGCGCACCTGCTTATCCCAAAGTACCAGCGAGATACCCGCCTTCTGGTACTCCTCATCCAACTGTCGCGCCTCTTCTTTGTTGTTCTTCTCAGTCTCCTCGGCTAGCGACTTCATTCCGGGGCCAAGCTGCTCGGCTGGGATCTGCGGCATACCCTCCATCTCCATGCCGACGCCCATGTATGCGTTCGGGTCATCCGTCCAACCACCTGGAGCCGCGACTGAATAACCCTCCGCTGACACCGTGTAATACTTCCACCCCGCATCAAGCTTCGCAGGCGGAAGCACCTTCATCGATGGATTCTCGACCTTGCTGCAGCCGAATAAGATCGAAAGTCCCGCTGCAGTCAGCAAAGACCTAGAAGCAATCTCCCTCACCATGCGCGCATCTTACCAAATGGGGCCCAGTTCGCAAGCCCCTGGCAACAAAAAAGCCCAGCGCCTGGCTGGGCCACCCGACTAAATCGTCTGGAGCGGGAGAAGAGATTCGAACCCTCGACCCTCTCGTTGGCAACGAGATGCTCTACCACTGAGCTACTCCCGCTCGTGGAGATTCATTATACGCAAACCGGCGTCCGATTTCAACTGCCCGCGGGTCGCCGCCGAATGGCATAATCTCCCCATCGATGAGTCTTTCCGAGCTTCAGAACGAAATCGAAAGGCTGACCTATCAGGCAGGGCAGCGCGCTCGAAACGCTCGGAGTTCGATGACTCGCGAATTAAAGCCGGACGGGAGCATCGTCACGAATGCCGACCGCGAAGTCGAGGCATGGCTGCGACCCCAGCTCGAATCGCTCATACCCGGCTCCACGGTCTGGGGAGAGGAGGAAGGGTTCTCTGAACCCGGCGAAGGAGGGATATGGCTCGTCGATCCGATTGACGGCACATCGAATTACGCCTTTGGCTCTCCACTCTGGGGTGTTAGCGTCGCCCTCTACCAGAATCCCATCATCGTGGCCGGCTCCGTAGCGCTTCCAGACCTCGACGAGACCTATTCGGCCGCCGTGGGTGAAGGGGCACGACGCAATGGTTCGATGTTGGAGCGCATACCCTCTGGCAGCATTCGCTCAGAGGAGCTGGTGAGCTTTTCGGATGGGCTCATCGTCCGCTATCCCCAGATTCAATGGCCAGGAAAGATGCGCCACTCCGGCGCCTTCGTGGTCGATGCGATGTTCGTCGCGAGCCAGCGATTCCGCGGACTGATCGACTACAAATGCAAGCTCTATGACATCGCCGCCTCGATCCTCATCTGCTCGGAATTGAGTGCGGACGTCCGCTTCGCTTCGGGTGAGCCGTTTCAACCCGCCGAAAACTTGGTAGATCGCAAGATCGGCAAACCGTTCCTGATCTTCCCTCCGGATTCTGGTTTCTTCGCGGAGGTCTGAGCCTAATCGAGTACTTCGCGCAGCTTGCGGGCGCAGGAGGGGTGCTTCAGCTTTCGGAGGCCCTTCTGCTCGATCTGCCGAATGCGTTCCCGGGTGACCTCAAAGAATTGGGCGACCTCTTCGAGGGTGTGCTGCGCTCCATCCATCAGTCCATAGCGCATGAGAATGACCGCTCGCTCTCGATCGCTCAGCGTGTCGAGAATCTCTTCGATGCGCAGGCGGATGAGCGACCGAACTGCGGACTCAGTAGCCGATTCTTGCCTCGAGTTCTCCAAGAACTCGCCGAGCGAGGTGTCCTCGCTGTCTCCAACCGGGCTCTCCAGCGAGAGTGGGTCGCCGACGATCCGCATATATTCGCAGATCCGCTCGACCGGCAGTCCGACTTCGGTCGAGAGTTCCTCTGGAGAAGCTTCCCTGCCAAATCGCTGCTGGAGCTTTGCGGCGGCCTTTGAAAGCCGCGCCAGCGATTCGGCCACATGCACGGGAATTCGGATTGTACGCGAATGATCGGTGATGGCCCGGCAAATCGCCTGTCGAATCCACCAGGTCGCATAGGTACTGAAGCGGTACCCTCGCCGGTAGTCGTACTTTTCGACAGCCCTCATGAGCCCCATATTTCCCTCTTGGATGAGGTCTTGCAGCGAGAGACCGCGATTCTCGTAGCGCCGGGCGATACTCACGACCAATCGTAGATTCGACTCGATCAGGGCACTCTTGCAGGCGGTCGAACCGCGTTGGATGCCCTTGGACAGTTCAATCTCCTGCTCGGGGGTCAGGAGCGCGATCTTCCCGATCTTTTGGAGCCAAGTTCGTACAGGATCGTCCAGCGCGACAGTGTCCGCGGCGTCACCGACAGGACGGCGAGACTCCCTCGCATAGCCGAGAAACGGGCCCGGCTCCCGATCGACTGGCGTGACGACGCCAACCTTCGCTTGCACATCCTCTCGAACGTCGACTAATACGAAGGGTGAAGAACCATCCGCGGCGACGTGCTTGGAAACCAACGGTAATAACCCCCCACCAAACAGATTTATGGTTTCACTATATCAAAAAAACCGCAATTTATAGAGGGTTAAGACGAACTTTTCAGTTTGTTCCCTGCGTCCGGCGCTCATTGAGGAGCTCATGGCGCTCTGATTTGGTTTTCTTCAGCCGTTCTTGGATCTCCCGCAATTTCTCATCATCCGATGTCGCTTCGTGCTTCAGAGGGGCGACTGAGCGAAGGTCGCGCTCGGATTGGAGCTGAGCGATCGCATGCCGGAGCGTCTGCAGGGTGAGCGTGCCGCTCGCGCGCATGGCGAGCCGCGCGAACTCGTCCTGGATCTCTTCGGGCTGCAATTGGGAAAGCCAAATCGATGGCGCACCGCTCGGGGGCCCCGAGGGAAATGCTTCCACCATCGATCGGGCGATCTCGGCCCCTTTGTCCGTCACGAAAATCGAGTCGTCGTGCATCGCCTCGAATGCCATCGGTCTCAACTCTTCGTTGAGTAGGGCGAGGAACACTGCCTCTTCCTTACGGTTCAGCGTCCGATCTGGCATTTCAACCGCCGTCTGGCGTCGCACCGCCCTTGGACCTGAACCCATCGCCCTCCTGGCGGCCTGAATCTGGCGTCGGAGCGCCCTTTCGGCGGCCTGGGGATCACGAAGCCCCGGGTACTGCGCCGCGAGGGGAACGATATGCGTTTCTACCTCGAGAAAGCTTGGCGCAGTCGCCAGCACCTGTGCGATCTCTGTCCAGTACTGAGGGTCCTTGGGCCCTAGCGCGCCTTGAATCCGTCTGATTCGATAATCGAGGGGGCTCAGCCCCTTCCCGCAGGCCTCTCGAACTGCTTCGGCGCCTAACGTCCTGAGCAGCGTGTCTGGGTCTTCCCCGTCCGGCATAAGCGCTATCCGCACTCTCAGCCCCTCGTGCTCGAGCATCTCAGTCGCGCGTTCTGCGGCCTTTTGGCCCGCAGGATCGCTGTCATAGAGGATGACGACCTCTTCGCACCACCGTCGCAACATCTTAGCGTGGTCCTCCGACATCGACGTTCCCAGAGACGCAACGGCCTCTGGAACCCCGGCGCGAGAACAGGCGATGGCGTCCAAATATCCCTCGACCAACACGGCTCGACCTGACTTGGCCATGGCTTCTTTGGCGCGGTTGAGTCCATAAAGCACTCGCCGCTTGCTATAAAGTGGGGTGTCGCCGCTGTTGATGTATTTCGGTATGCCGTCTCCCAGAAGCCTGCCGCCGAACGCCACGAGCGCACCCCGCTCGTCTCGGATCGGGAACATGAGTCGGCCCCGGAATCGGTCGAAGTATCCTCCAGAGGCGTCTTGCTCGAC
>JAYROD010000370.1:0-15382 GCA_041911835.1 Fimbriimonadaceae bacterium
CGACGACCCACCACCGCGTCGCAAGGCCCACCAGTCCCTCCTCGTCGACAGCGGTATAATACACGCGTTACGCTTCGTGCGCGGATTTCCCTGACTTCCAGCCTCCTGGCCGGTTCTCGATAGATCTCTCGCCTTGTGAACCGGAACAATCTAAATCAGGAGAACCTGGAATGGCTACAAAATCACTCTACGTCGGCAACTTGCCGTACAGCATCACAGAATCTCAGCTCGCGGCGCACTTTAGTGCGTACGGCGGATCGAACGCGCGAATCATCGAGGGACGTGGCTTCGGCTTCGTCGACATCGATCCGGCGCAGCTCGAAGCAGCGATCTCAGCGACGAACAACACGACCCTCGATGGCCGCACACTTACCGTGAACGAAGCCCGACCCCGAGTCAGCAATGGCGGCGGCGGTGGTGGCGGACGCTCCGGAGGCGGCTACGGTGGAGGTGGCGGCGGCGGTCGCTCGAAATCCGGCGGTCGCTGGTAAGGGTTCCATCCCACACCAAACCGACCAATAGTGAGGGCCCCTCCCGATTCGGGAGAGGCCCTCACTGCTTTTTGTAGGTATGGGGTTACGAGCGCACTGATTTGCGCGCGAATAGGCCCGCAAGTGTCTTTTCGACTTTACGCGACCACTTGTAGCACTTCACCTGCCATTTATCCAGCATAGCGATCGGCCAAAGCGGCTTCTTCAGCGTTGCGTCGACGAAATTGACGGCAGCGCCCTGAAGCGGCACGTTCTTCGGCCGGCGATGGGTCCGGAAAAGATGGTCCCAAACCGCGAAGCCCCAGAATCCTACGACTGCGAGGTTGCTGGTCGGCCGCCAGTGGTGCATGAGGTGAAAACCATACACGAAACGCACCAGCCTGCCCCAACGCTTCGACGTCATGAGTGGCTTCCAGAACTTCTCGTAGGGAAGGTGCATGATTGCGTGCCACAGCTCGTACCACGCGTAATACAGCGTTACCGCCACCATCAGCGAGAACAGGATCGGCTGACTGGGGAACATCAACTTGAGCGGCAGCGCGATCAACACGAGGAACATGGCGATGAAGATCGAAATCGAGTACGCCGGGAACATCATCGATTCTTCCTGATGCTCATGCTCCACCGGGAACTCGCTCTTCACAGGCACCAAGAGCGCCGGCTCGTCGGCCCGCACTGGCGCCTTGACATAAGTGAGGCCGTGATGCGTGTGATGCGCGTCGTGCATGGCTCCAAGGAAGGGAAGAACAGCCGAGTGGAGCAGATACCGGTGATACAGGTATTCGAACAGGCTGAGCGGAACGCCCAGAGCGAACGTCCAAAGCAGAATCCTCCAGGGCTCGGAGATCTCGTGCGCGAACATCGATAGGTTGATGAACCGAAAGAGAACGACCGCTAAGACGAATTGCGCGCCGGTGAGGATGAAAAAGCGGATAAAGGGCACGCGATGCGGCTTGCCGTCGTGATGATCGAGTTGTTGTTGCACTGATTCTCCAGGCCAAGCCGTACTCTCGACAATGCCTTAGAGTTGCGATGAGCAAAGAACGACGGGGCTCACTTATTATGACGGGATTGCAGGTTCGCTCGTTGCGAGAAGGAGCCGCGGACCCCCACTTTCGCGAGTTCTGTGCTTCCTATCCAGAGGTGTTTGACTTCAAATGAGCAAGAAAGCTCCGCACAGTCCCCGGGTGTTCCGTGTGGCGCGTCGGATGCGAGGGGTAAGTTCATAAAGGTGTCCGAACTTCCTCACTTCAAATACCACCCTGATCCAATTGGCACAGGAAGCGTCGTGACCTCCGACAACGTCTGCAAATGCTGCGCAAAAGCAAGAGGCTTCATCTACTCCGCAGCAGTCTATGCCGTCGAAGAACTGGAGGATGCGATCTGCCCGTGGTGCATTGCCGATGGCTCTGCGGCAGAGAAATTCGACGCCGAATTCACGGACTCCGCTTCGATCGGCGAATTTGAGGACGCCTGCGAGGTCTCTGACGAAATCATCGAAGAAGTGAGCCGCCGTACCCCGGGCTTCGCCGGGTATCAGCAAGAAAAATGGTGGACCCACTGCGACGATGCGGCCGAATTCCTGGGTCCGGTGGGCTGGGAAGAGCTCAAAACTTGGGGCCAAGAGGCACAGGACGCCGTCTATGAAGGAACCGAATTCAAGCCCAACATGAATCAAAGCCGCTTCCTCGAGACCTTCCACAAAGACACGGGTCCAACGGGCTATCTGTTCCGCTGCCTCCACTGCGGCGAGTTCGGCGGATATGCCGATTGGGCTTAACGATCTCTTAGCCCACGAACGCGCTCGGCGGCTGTATAATCGCCGCGTGAGATTTCGCAGCAATTGGATCGTGGCGCTTGCCGCCCTGTCGCTTTGCGCTACGGCTTCTGCCCAAAAGTGGTGCTTCGTCGTTGCCGGAGATGGGCGGTCTAATGGCCTAAATTCGACCCGGCCCGAGGACAAGAACGGCATCAACAAGGTGATCACCGCCGAAATGCGGGACGCCGTCCTTGCCGAAAAGGCCGAGGCCCTGCTCTGGACCGGTGACCTTGTCTATGGCTCCAAGGACCAAAAAGAATTCCGGGCACAGTTGGGAGCTTGGATGGACATCATGAAACCCCTCTGGGATGCTGGCGTTGAGGTGCTGCCCGTACGCGGCAACCATGAGGACACTTGCCCCGAAAGCATCGCCGTGTGGAACGAATTCTTCACCGGAAAATATGCGCTTCCACAAAACGGCCCATGGAATGCCAAGAACCTCACCTACTACTCGATTCGCCATAACGCGCTGTTCGTCGGCGTCGATCAGTTCATCAAGGGGCCTGGAACGCTTCCGATGAACTGGCTAAGCGGTGTGCTGGGGCACAAGTGGACGAAACACGTCTTCACTTTTGGCCACGAGATGGCGTTCATGGCAGGCGGCCACACCGATAATCTGGACCGCTATCCTGCTGACCGCGACGCTTACTGGCGACTGCTCGGCAATTCGGGATCGAGGGCGTTCTTTGCTGGCCACGACCACTTCTATCACGACATCGAGGTATCCGATCCGGCCAACGCGCAGTTCCCAGTCATCCGACAATATGTTTCGGGCACTTCTGGCGCACCTTTCTATAAGATCGATCCACTTTCCGGCAACAATGGCCCCTGGAAGCTGACGAGCATCAAGCCGATAACCGACACCTATGGCTATCTACTCGTCGAAATCGATGGAAATACCGCCAGAATCACCTTCAAAGGCCGCACAGGCCCCGGACAATATGTGCCGATGGATGTATGGACTTACGCGTTGCAGTAGTGCTGCTCGATCATAATGAATAAACCCGACATATCGGGAAAAGGAGACGCACCATGGGAAATGAAACCGATGACAAGGTCAAGGCAGCCGTCGACAAGACCGAAGAAGTAGCCGGAGAAACCGGTAAGAAGGCAGCCGAAGGCTGGGAAGCGGTCGAGGAGAAGGCGAAAGGCGTCTTTGGGACCATCGGCAGCGCGCTCAAAACCGCTGGAGAAGCCGTGGTCGAAACGGCCGAAAAGGTGACCCACAAAGACTTGGACAAAGACGGAAAGGTAGGCGAGTAGCCTCCGCCGATTCCGCGAAGCCCCAGATTCTCGACTCTGGGGCTTTTTCCTTGGCAATCCCTCGAGTTGGCCCACTTCGGACCAATTCCGAATCTGATGAGGACCTTGCTGCTGGATGGACCGTGACCATTAGAACGCCCCGGTTGCTACTGAGGGAATTCAAACCGGCTGACGCACAGTCGATCTATAGAATCGAGTCCCGCCCAGAAATGGTCAGGTATCAGATGTTCGCGGAGCGTACACGCGAACGGTCCGAAGCGTACGTGAGGGAAGCGAACGAAGGGAGGCGGCGAAAGCCCAGAGTCTATTTCGAGTTGGCCATCGAGTTCGAGGGTCATGGGATGATCGGGAGGATCGGATGCGTACTCGAAGGCGGCATTGCGAGGATGTGGTACGTCGTGGAGACGGCTTTCCAGGGGCAGGGAATCGCCAAGGAGGCTGCATCCGCATTTCTGGACGGCATTTGGCAATCGACCCAAGCGATCGCTGTCACGATCGAATGTGATCCCCGAAACACTCCGTCTTGGAGGCTGGCCGAATCCCTTGGCTTTTGCCTGCTGAAAGAGACTCCAAATGCCATGGAGGTCAAGGGAGAGCTCTGCGGCTCAAGAGAATATCGCCTCCTGCGACCTGACACGGTCTGATTCCACCGTGTTCCGGGTATCAATCCACGCATGGAGCCGGATAGTCGGCGAAGGGCCTTTCGGGTGCTGGGATGTGGCGCAGGATGCCTCTCGTGCGGCTGCCTTCCGATCGTGCTGGCGGTTGTCGGACTCTGGATGACCGCAGTCTCTCCGCCCCTGATGCTCACCGCGTCCAAATTTGTGCATTGCCGCGATGCGGTCAGGGCCGAGGTGCGCAATGCGGGAACTTCGAGGGGCCCGATGACAGCGGGTTCATCGACGACCCACACCTTCAGATACTACGATCTGGTCTGCACATACGCGGACGGTCGAACCAAAGTCGTGCCCAACGATGCCTACGTCATAGGCGGCTTCCAGGGTGGAGCGATCGGCGGAGCGGTGATCGGATTCGGAATCGGAGTCCTCATCTGGCTGACCCTGACTTGGCTCACCGGGCGAAGGAGGAGGTGCTCCAACCCAGGGTAGCCTTTTGAAATGAGCGATTTCGCCGCCTCCTGGAACCTCTCTCGATCGCGCTTCCTCGAGGCGATCGGCAGCCTGAATCACGAGCAGTTGAGCTGGCGCATGCAGCCGGAAGCGCTCAGCCTGGGTCAAATGGCGGCGCACGTGGCAGGAGTCGAGGTCTCATTCGCTTCTCAGTTGCGCGATCTGCCGCTGAACGAATTTGAAGCCAAGCTGAAGGCGGCAGCGACTGACGGCGTCGTCAACGACTTGCCGTTTCCATTTGCCGACCAAGAGTTGACGCCTGATCTGGTCGCCGAGGCGCTCGCCGTCTCCTGCAAAATGGTCGAACCGATGATGGCCTCGGCAACGAATGACCTGAGATCGAAAACGATTAAAAGCGCTTTGGGCCCTATGATTAGCGGAGAAGGCGCGTTGGCTCGACTGGCGTTCCATCCAGCCTATCATCAAGGCCAGGCGCACCTCGTCATCAACTCGCCGGGATTCCCCTAAGGCAAGCCCAATTCGCGAAACGCTCGCGGCGAAGCGCCAGTTTCTTCGCGCATCGTCTTATTGAACTGATGGAGGTCGGGAATCCCCACTTGAACCGCGATCTCTTTTATCGGGATTGTCGTGGTCGCGAGAAGTCGAGCCGCTTCCTGTACCCGCTTTTGGCGGACGTACTCTTGGATCGTCATGCGGTGCTCGTGCCGAAAGGCCCGCAGAAGATGCCGTTGAGAGACATTGGCGGCATCTGCGACATCGCGGACAGTAAATCTTCTGTCCAAGTTGCGGAAAATCCAGGCCTCGGCCGCATAGAGTTCGACATTCTCCCGCACGACGGATAGCCCCTGAGCAACACCCCAGAAGAGATTCCAGGCGAACGCTCTGCTCGGCCCTCGATCGTCGGCGACGCGATCCGCCGCCCGTCGCCAATCGGGATAGACCCTCGCCATGCTTGGAGCGTGCGTCGGGATGGCCGCGCGGGTTCCGTCGTCCCCCGGAAGGTCGCATGTGAGGAACAAGTGGTGCGTATTTTCTCCCAGAACGGCATGGGCGGCTTTGACGCCGGGCGCGAAGAAGACCACGTCATCCGGTTGCACGGCAAATGTCTGAGCATTGACCGTGACGACGTTTCCATGACGGTAGTACAGCATGGTCCAACGATCGACCGGCTGGGCCCACTCGAGCCGCTCATACGTGAGGTCACCATCTCCCATGAAGATCATTCCAGGGGGCATGGAAAGGCAGGCAAGCCAGTACCGAGTCGACGCATGGCTCATTTGTGTCCGATTATAACCACTAATGGCGAATAATAACCACGACTTCGATCGGGGAAGTCGCTAAACTACTTCTCAACCGATCCGCCACGGCCAACCCGGCGGAGGCTTCGGGAGGGCGGGCGCTGGGCTGGAAAACATGGCCTCCAACCATGGCCAGCGCCCAACTCTCCCGAATCTTGTCCTTCTGATTTACCTCCGGGTCGTCGATCTCCTGCGAAGGACAAGCGCTGCGTTCCCGACGATCGGCGCAACGGACGGAGGCACGCTGCATCGTTCACGCATTCAACTCCTCTGAGGGAGCGATATTCGTAGTCCTATCCGTGCATAATCCTCAAATGGACCGCTCGACACTTGTCAACCTATTCACTCAAATCATCGAAGGCTGGGATATTCCAACGCCTTCCGCACTGGTCAAGATGAAACAATCCGACGCCGCCGTCCAATTGCCCAACATCCCCTATTCGTTGTTGACGAATCTCGCTCACACGGTGACGTGGCAGAGGATTTGGCTTGGACAGCTTCGCGGAGAGCCGCGTGAATCGCTTCTTGAAGTTTGGAAGCAGGATTGGAGCGTTCCGGATGAGAAGCAGTGGGACCCGCTTCGCAAGGAGTTCCTAGCAGGGTTAACGGAGGCCAAGGACATCGCGGAAAGCAAGCCTTTTCGTCACAAGGCAAAGAGTGACGAAAAGGCGATCGAAACCCTGCTTAAGATAGCCATCCACGCGGCCTATCATATGGGCCAAATGAACGTCCTGAAGCGCTCGCTGAAGCTCAGCCGAAAATAGGTCGGCTATCGTCCAGCTTCGAACAAGAACCAGATGCGCCGCTGAGTCTCATCGAGGAAGACCTCGAGAAGGCTCGTCGTCGCCTTATCGTCGGATTTCTCCGCGACCTCGTGCGCGTTTCTTAAGAACCCTTCGAATTCAAGGTTGTCGTCAGTCAGGCGCTTGAGCATCTCCTTCGGTTCGACGAACGCGTCGTTGTCATCGCGAATCCGCTTGAGTTCGGCGATGTGTCCGATACTCTTGATCGTGGACCCCCCGACTTTTCGGGCGCGCTCGGCCAATACGTCCACCATTCCGAGGACCTGATCCGCTTGCTCGTCGAACAGCAAATGCAGGTCGCGAAATTGAGGCCCCGAAACGTGCCAATGGAAGTTCTTGGTCTTGACATAGAGCGCGAAGGCATCGGCCGTCAATCCGGCGAGAGTGCTTGTCAACTTGTGAGCGGACGCTTCCGATAGGTTCGTTGGCGTCGAGAGTTGCTTCGGCGCGGGATATTCTTTTTCAGCAACGATATTCACAACTTCATCTACAGCCCATAGCCGATCGATGTTTCCGCGGCTTCGCCGTATACTGAGGCGATGCGGTGGCGTGGACAGAGGGAGAGCGAGAACGTCGAAGATCAGCGCGGCATTTCGCCTGGTGGCTTGGCGATCGGCGGGGGAGTCGGAACAATCGTCATCGCGCTCATCGTGATCGCCCTCGGCGGTGATCCGAGTGCGCTCTTCCAGCAGCAATCCGCTCCCCAAACTCGAGACCAGAGCGCTCCCTATACATCGAGTAACCCACAGGAAGAGGAGCGCAAGCACTTCGTGGCGACAATTCTCGCCGATACGGAGGACGTCTGGACCGACCTCTTCCAAAAAATGGGCCGAAAATACGAGTATCCGACGCTGGTGCTCTTCTCAGGAAAAGTCGATTCGGCTTGCGGAATGGCCAGCGCCGCAGTGGGACCCTTTTATTGTCCGGGCGATCGAAAGCTCTATATCGATCTCAGCTTTTACGATGAGCTTAAGAATCGATTCGGAGCGCCAGGGGATTTTGCGCAAGCCTATGTCATTGCACACGAGGTTGGGCACCATATTCAGAACCTGCTTGGCATAAGCGACCAGGTCAATCGGATGAGGCAGCGACTCAGCGAGAAGGAATTCAACAAACTGTCGGTGCGCATGGAGCTCCAGGCGGACTTCTATGCGGGCGTCTGGGCCCATCACGCACAGCGCATGAAGAACATGCTCGACGAAGCGGACATCGAAGACGGTCTCAGGGCTGCTAGCGCGATCGGCGACGATACGCTGCAAAAGGAATCCCAAGGGTATGTCGTTCCGGACGCGTTCACGCATGGCACGTCTGCCCAGAGAGTACGCTGGTTCAAAAAGGGTTGGGACACCGGTGATATTTCCCAAGGCGATACGTTCAGCGCGCGACAACTCTGACAAGAGAAGGAGATGAGAAATGGTTCTTGAAATCACGTTTTGCGTTGAGTGAAACTATGCGCCAAGAGCCGCCAGTCTGGCGGAGGAATTGGTCAGCGCGCTTCGACCGAGCATCGGCACGAAACACCCGATCGAGAGGCTCACTTTGATCCCCTCGGGCGGCGGCGTTTTTGAGGTGAAGGTCGATGGCGAGCTCGTCTTCTCAAAGCACGACGTTCACCGCCATGCAGAACCTGGAGAAGTACTCAAAGCAGTCAAGGCTCGGATCGTTTAGTGAGCGTTGTTCGTCCTCCGATCATGAATCGACCATCGCTTTCGCTTTTGCTGCTGATCGCCTTATCCGTCCCATTCGGATGCAAGAAAGCCGAAGTGCCTGCCGCACCGACGGGTCCCATCGTTAACAATTCCACACCCGGCCCCCAAACCGGATCCGGTGTGGAAGAGGTCCCTGCGCCGAAAGAGTACAAAGGAGTCCCAGTCTATGATGGCGCGACGATGCCCAAGTCGTTCCAAGGCATGACCATGAACAACGCGGACGGCAAAGGCGGGTCGGCTTCCGCCGCCGAATTCTTCACGTCAGACCCTTCGAGTAAGGTCGCGGATTGGTACAAAGAACACATGAATGCCGCCGAGATCAAAATCAACAATCCTGGTCTGGCAATGGTCGAAGGCAAAGCATCTGACGGGTCACTGGTTCATGTGCAAATCATGGAAGGGCAAGACAAGGGTAAAAAAGTGACGGTCATTACGATCGTTGCCTCATCGCAATAGTTGCCTACGGTGCGAGTCGAACGATCTCCCAGCCGTCGCGCTGCTTGAGAAAGACGAGGCGGTCGTGCAATCGAGCGGGTCGCCCCTGCCAAAATTCGAATCGGTCCGGGAAAAGCCGATACCCACCCCATATGGTTGGGCGCGGAATTCCATCCGGATACGCTTCTGCGAGCCCTTCGATACGACTTTCCAATTCCTGGCGGCTCCCGATGATCTGGCTCTGCGGACTCGCCGCCGAAGCGAGTTGGCTCTCCCTCGGACGTGAGGCGAAATACGCGTCCGATTCGGAATCGGTTACCCGCCCAACTTCGCCTTCGACTCGGACCTGGCGGCTGAGGACCCCCCACCAAAAGCAGACGCTGGCGCGGCGACGGGCTTCGAGTTCTTTCCCCTTGCGGCTGAGATAGTTGGTGAAGAAGCTTAGCCCCCTCGCGTCCAGTTGGCGAAGCAACACCATTCGGGAGCTCGGGTTCCCGTGAGTATCGGCGGTGGCCAGACACATTGCGTTTGGCTCTAAAACGCCGGCCCGGTGCGCGTCGTCGATCCAATCTTGGAGTTGCTCGATCGGATCAGATCGTAGTACGCCTTCCAGTAGCTCGGCGGAGGGATATTCCAGTCGGTGAGACCACGAGGCGTCGCTCATCGTTGTGAGTGTGCCATAACGAAGATATGGCTGGCCTAACTGCAGAAAAGCTGACGCAAGCCGCAGAAATCGTCTCCCGATCGAGGGCGGACGTTTGGCTCACTTTTGTGCGAGAAACGGCTGACGGCGGAGATCCGGTGCTCCCCCTCATCCTCACCGGCGGGTTGACGTGGGATAGTGCGCTGATCGTGACGAAGCAAGGGAAACGGACGGCGATCGTCGGCAATTTCGACGCGGAACCGTTGATCGCATCGGGCGACTGGGATTATGTTGTTCCTTACGTCCAAAGCATTCGCGAGCCGTTGCTCGAGGAGCTCGAGAAGACGGTCTCCCCGGGAGGCAAGATCGCCGTAAACTTCTCGATTAACGACTCGAAAGCGGATGGGCTCTCCCACGGCATGTTCCTTCATCTGAAGAAGCTTCTGGCGCGCACTCGATTCAGCGGCTCGCTGATTTCGGCTGAAGAGATAGTGACGGAGCTTCGCTCGCGCAAAACACCCGAGGAACTCCGCCGCATATTGAACGTGATCGCCAATACACAGGAGGTCTTCGGAGAACTGGGCTCGTACGCCAGACGGGACATGACGGAGAAGCATCTCTTCGATTGGATACATGCGAAAGCCGCCGAGCTGGGTCTGCAATTCTCATGGGATCCTGCCGGCGATCCGATCGTCAACAGCGGGCCCGACTCGATGATCGGGCATGGAATTGCATCCGATAAGATCACTTTGCAGCCCGGACACGTTTTTCACGTCGATCTAGGACTGACCCGTGAAGGCTACAGCAGCGATATCCAAAGGTGCTGGTATGTGGGCGAGACCGTCCCGCATGACGTGCTCGAGGCGCTTCACGCGGTCAATGGAGCCATTACGGCCGCCGCGAAAGTTCTCAAGCCGGGCGCCCTCGGTTGGAAAGTCGACGCTGCGGCACGGTCCTATCTCATGGCGAAAGGCTATCCGGAATATATGCATGCGACCGGACATCAGGTGGGGAGGGTGGCGCACGACGGAGGAGCGATCCTCGGCCCTCGATGGGAACGATATGGGGCCACACCAAAAATGCCGATCCGACAAGACGAAGTCTATACGCTGGAACTCGGTGTCGAACTGCCGGGCCGCGGATATCTGGGGATCGAGGAGATGGTCGTCGTCACCGAGAGCGGCTGCGACTGGCTCAGCGAGCGGCAGTGGGACATGCCAACCATCCGATAGGTCTCACGCCTTCGAAATGTATTTGAGTAAGAAGGAACCCTTCGGGGTCGTCCATCGCGCCAATTCCATCTTCAGTCTGCCCGATTGAATGGCAGGATCGTGGGAAACCAGTTCCTCGATTCGCTTTCGATCCTTCGTTCGAAAAATGAAGACGCCGCGAAAGTCGCCGCCACCGTCGATCGGGCCCGCCAAGACTAGATCGCCTGAGGCGGCCATCGCGCGGATGTTGGCCATATGCCCGTCCTGGATCTTGTTGAGTTCGTCGGCGGGGAGGTTCGGCGCGTCCTGAGGATGCATGAGAAAACCGAACCAAAGCGTCTCCACATCACGAAACTTCGAGCCTTTGGTTGGGACGCTGCGGTCGAAATACCAGGTGTATGCCTTGAGGGTCAGGAGCCCTTCGCGAACGAATGGGTCGTCTTGGAGGATGTCGAGCGCCTCTTTCTCGGTCTTTCGATCGATGACGACGAGCCCTTCTCGCTCTCCCGCCCCCGTGAGGGGCCCGACGAGAAGCGCCTTCCGCTCGGAATACAGCTTCTCGAGGAACTTAAGGTGATCCGCCTGAGCTTTCGCCAGCACGTCCTTCTCGACGTGTAGGGCCCCCTTGGAACCCACGAAGAACACCAATTGGCAGGGGCCCATATCCAGCTTGGGCTGTTGCGAAGTCAGCAGGGAGAGGCAAATTGACGCGAGAAGAACCATAGTCGCTGCAGGAAAGAGGGAAACCTTGACACTCCGCGCGGAGTTCAATCCCGCGCGGAGTGAAAGAAAGCGGTTAGCCGGGTAGAACGGGGCCGCACACGAATTGAAGGCCGCCGATATTCTGTCCGAGGCTGATGACTTGGAATTGACCGTTGGAAGCCGTTGGTCTGAGCTGGCCGCCGTCCACTCGAGCCTCTCCGCTCGCGTGCCGTGCGTTCTCGCCGGCAAACTGCCAGTCCAAGGTCATTTCACCCTGAAAGTCGACCGAACCCGTAACCTGCACGGAGTCTCCAACGCCGGTCCGCGAAATGGCGCCGGTAATCACTCCGTTGTCATCGATGTGGAGGGTAATGAATCCTCCGTCTTGGGCGCCGCCGAACGGCGGGATAAACGCTTGGGTGCCGCTCCAGTCACCCCTGAATTCATCGATCCGGAATCCATTGTCCCCGGCGCAACCGATAGCGACGAGCCCGATCAGTAGGGCAGGCACGATCTTCAGATATGGACGCATGGGCCCATTGTACGGCCTTTTGGCACTCAGAGGAAAGGGGGCGGCACGAAATCGGCCCGAGAATTCGAATTCAACGGGCCGAACCATGGAATATCCCCTGGCAGACCCCAGTGGGGCTGAGAGGCGCCTCAAAAAGACGTGCCGCCTACTTACTCTCCGCATCAGCCCCCTGGAACCGAATAAAGACGTCCGAGCAATTGGCGGCCGAGCCATAGTCCATCGCGGTCACTCGAAGTGTGAACGGGGTGTTGAGCGGCAGAATCGACCGAAGATCGATCTCTTTCTTATTGAATGAGAACGAGCTGGGCCCGATCTCGGGAACCGGATTGTCGTTGCAGTACAGCGGCTCGGAGCAGCCGATCTCGGCCATCTTCTTCACCCGCCCTTCTGAATCGAGCACTTCGATGAGCAGGAAGTTGTCGACCGACCAGCCCTTTGTCCCAGCGGCATCCCCAGCGAGCAGCGCATGCATCGGTTGGCTTAGGATAAAGCTGTGTTCACTTCGATAGAGCGCATGGGGGTGCTTGTCCCAGCTGTCCGGATGGAAAGTGAGATCGGTTCGGGTGTTGGAAGAATTCGCAGCCGTCCCCTGTTGGGCTCTATCGATTTTCGCCACGCTTCCTGCTTGTACGGCAGTGTAGCCCCGCTGCTGCGGCTGTCCAAACACAAACTTGGCGCAGGACCATCCCAGTACGGAGGATCCGACGATGATCGCGATTCTCAATAGATTGGTCATTGTGGTTTTCATGGTTGTTCTCCTGTTGGCGCCCTCGATGGCGCGGTCTGAGGCCATGATTCCAAACGCCACTGACAGAACTTTGACAAGAATCAAAGGGATTCGAGCGCTCGCTCCCGAAGTAGACGAATATGATCTTGGCAATCACATTAGGGCTTGGCATGCTGGTCCCCTCGAACCCCCGAACCGCCGGGCTCCCGTACGAACCGAACACCTTTAATTTAGTGAAGAACGGGAAGAGCGATTGGAAGATCGTGATTCTCTCCAATGCGGGACCGGCAGTGCGCCGCGGGGCCGAGGAAATTCAGCGGACCATCTACGAAATGACTGGAGCGAGACTGGCCATCCAAGAGAGATCCAAATCTGATTCGAGCTCGTTCAACCACCGACTGTTCATTATCGATTCGATAAAGGTCCAGAATGGCCCGCCGGCAGGTCCAGAAGAATTCGGGATTGCCATGACGCCTGCGTCCATTGCCATCGCCGGCGGCGGACCTCGAGGCGCTCTTTATGGCTGCTATGCGTTTCTGGAGGACCTTCTGGGCTGCCGTTGGTACACGACAAAGATTTCGAAGATTCCGAAGCGGCAGACAATCACCTTAAAGAAACTCCACTATTCCGAGACTCCTGCCTTCGAATACCGCGAACCTTTCTGGTACGAAGCCTTTGACAAAGACTGGGCGGCTCATAACCGATGCAACGGCAACTCCATGCGGCTCGACGATTCGGTCGGCGGCAAGGTTTCGTACGGCAAATTCGTCCACACATTCAGCGAGCTTGTCCCTCCTGAAAAGTACTTCGCAACTCATCCCGAATACTTTTCGCTCGTCAATGGGCAAAGGCAAAGCGGTTATGCGCAGCTTTGCCTCACCAATCCGGACGTCCTAAAGATCTGTATCGACAAGGTGCGCGAATGGATCAAGGAAAACCCCAAGGCGACGATTTTCTCAGTCAGCCAAAACGACACCTATCTCAACTGCCAATGTGCGAACTGTGTGGCCGTCGAAAATGAGGAAGGTGCACCATCTGGCCCGCTGCTTAGATTCGTTAACAAAGTGGCCGAAGCGATCGAGAAAGACCATCCAAATATCCTCATCGACACCCTCGCCTATCAGTGGTCAGAAAAGCCGCCGTCCAAAGTGAAGCCAAGACCGAACGTGCGCATTCGCCTCGCTCCGATCGGAGCATGCTTCTCGCATCCTCTCGACGGCTGTGAGAAGAACAAGACGCCTTATGCCAATCTTCAAGCCTGGGCAAAAATAACAAACCAGCTTTACATCTGGCATTACTGCACCGATTTTGCCAATTACCTCCAACCGCTGCCCGGGCTCGATGAGATCGCTGGCGATATCAAAATCTTCAAGAATTCCGGTGTCGTTGGGCTCTTCTATGAAGGTGCATATGCGGAAGGTGGCGGTGGAGAAATGGCCGAGCTAAAAGCTTATCTGCAGGCAAAATTAATGTGGAATCCTAATCGCGATGCAAAGGCCATCATCGCCGATTTTTTGAATGGCGTCTACGGCAAAGCGGCCCCCTTCATCCAGGAGTGGCTCGACCTAGAACACGGACCTGCCAGAAAGAACAAGGTCGATGCTACGATTTACGATCCGCCCAACGCCGCCTATCTCACTACCGAAATCATCAGTCAGGGCCAATTGCTGTTTGACCAGGCCGAGAAGGCCGCCGCAACAGACCCGATCGCATTGGAGCAGGTGCAGAAAGCCCGCATGGCGCTCGACTACGTCCAGCTCATGAATGGCTCGGTGAAAGACCCCGTGCAGCACGCCGCGCTGGCGAAAAAAGTGCTCGACGAGATTGCGCGCTTCGGAGTGACGCAGGTCAGGGAAGGGGAACCGATTGAGCAGTTCAAAAAGCGCATCGGTCAGTGAAGGCGGCCGAAGAGGAACGCCCGCGTACGGCCTGTTGTTGAGAAGAGCATGAGGAGCCTCCTCCCATTCGCATTGGCCCTCTTTGCCGCGGCAGTTTCCGGCTACCTCGCCTGGGCGTCGAACGAAATGATCCCTGTCGTGGGCTCGCTGCTCATCTTCGGTTTTGCATTCGGCGTTTGGAAGGTCCGGGTCGGCTGGATTTTCTCGATCGTCGTCGCACTCGGCGTTCCCGCGTTCTACTTGATCTCCAAAGCCCTCGGATTCCCTAGCCGGTGGCCGCCGCAACCCGACATCTCAGCGACCTTCATCGCGCTGATTCCCGCGGTGCTGGGCGCCGCGGTCGGTTCAGGGTTCCGATGGGCCCTGGATCAGGTTTCGACGAGAGAGGCTGCTTAGGCTAAGTCCGGCGCTTCCGAAAGAGCAGGAGCATCTAAACCAGGCTCAACAACCATAACCGCCCGCCGCACCCAACAAATCCACAGCGTCCCCAATTCTGCAAATTGCGAAACGGTCAGAGCGACGGCCGCAGTGACAACGCCCGACCACTTTAAGATCACACCCAAAATCAGCATCCCAACGAGCACTCCAGTGCTCACTCCTATGGCCGTAAGCCGCGCGATTGTAAGGTGCGCGGCAGTCAACAGCCCACGAACGTTCGACATGACCGCGTTCGTCAGCGGAACCAGCGCTGCCGCCAAGAACGCGATGTGCGCCAATTCCGCGATATTCGACTTCGCTCCCAAGATCTCGTGGAAGATGA